>VBOW01000020.1 GCA_005893275.1 Candidatus Eisenbacteria bacterium
CCTTGCGGCGCTGACTTCACGGCGCTGGCGCAACTCGACACGGCCAATGTACAGCGAGCTGAGGCGATTTGGTGCCGCCTAGGTAAGCGCACCGGCGAGGGCAATCCCGTATCATGGTGCCCTTCAACGCGGAGGGGTGGCCGAGTGGTTTAAGGCGGCGGTCTTGAAAACCGCTGTGTCGCAAGGCACCGTGGGTTCGAATCCTACCCCCTCCGCCATGTATCTGGAGCCCAGCCTCGATTGGGATCGCGATCGCGCGGGAAGCGCGCCGGAGGTTCCGTGTTCATCGGACACTTCGCTGTCGGATTCGCCGCGAAGCGCGCCGCGCCCAGGACCTCCCTGGGTACGCTCATTCTCGCCTTTCTCGACGGGCTCTGGCCGGTGTTTCTTCTCCTCGGCATCGAACGCGCGAGGATCGATCCGGGGAACACGGCGTTCACGCCGCTCGCGTTCGACTACTATCCTTTCTCCCACAGCTCGCTGATGGCCATCGTATGGGGCATCCTCTTCGCGCTCGCTTACAACGCGCGCGGGAGATATTCCAGGGGAGCGCTCTGGGTCTGCATCTGCGTTGTGAGCCACTGGATTCTCGATTTCGTAACGCACCGTCCGGACCTACCCCTGTACCCAGGCGGCCCCAAGGTGGGGCTCGGTCTCTGGAACTCGCGGGCGGCGACGATGACTGTGGAAGGGGCGATGTTCGTCGCGGCAATCTGGCTCTATGCGGTGACCACGCGGGCGCGAATCACCATGGTCGCGATCATCGGCATCGTGGCTTGGCTTTTCGTCCTCTGGGCGTACTGGATCGACCGGAATCGGGAAGCGAAGGCCGCGGCGTGAGAAAGAACCCAGCCGCTCCAATTCTGGCAAGGTAACCCGCATGCCCAAGCTTCGAGTCAAGCTTGCCCGGCGCGATGAGATCGCGGCCGCCACATGGGCGTTCACGCTCGGGCTGGACGGCCAGGCCTTCTCGTTCAAGCCGGGCCAGACCATCGACCTCACGTACCCCAACATGCCGACGGAAGACCCGGCGGGGAACCGGCGCACCTTCTCGATCGCATCGAAGCCCGGGTTGGACCATCTCCAGATCGCCACGCGGGTCCGCGGCTCGGGCTTCAAGCAGAGCATCCTCCAGGCCGACCTCGGGACCACGTTGGAACTGGACGGCCCGTACGGATCCTTCACCTTGCCGAACAAGCCTTCGAGCGTCGTGCTGCTCACGGGTGGGATCGGCGTGACGCCGTTTCGTTCCATGGCGCTGGACGCCGCGGCACGATCGCTCGAGCACGCGCTCCTCATGATCCACTCGAATCGGACGCCGGAGGAGGCGCCGTTTCTCGAGGAGCTTCAGCGGCTTGCCTCGGAATTCAGGCGGTTCACCTACCGACCCACGATGACCCAGGCCGACCGATCGAAGCGGCCGTGGAACGGGGACCGCCGCCGCGTCGACCGGGATTACCTCTCGGAGGTCATTCCGTCGCAGCGCGATGGCTCTCTTTACTACGCCGCCGGGCCCGAGCGATTCGTAGGCGCCGTGGTCCAGATCCTCAAGGCGATGGGCATCGACGAGGATCAAATTCGGTTCGAGGAATTCCCCGGGTATTAGTAGAATGCGTCGATCGTGCCGACGATCGACGACCCGCGTGAAGGATTTCTCATCGCATGAGCCCCCAAAACCCGGATCCCCGTCTCAAGAGCTACGACCGCGGGATGCGCGCGAGCCTGCTCGGGCTCGTGATCAATCTCTTCCTCGCCTTGGGGAAGCTCGTGGCCGGCGTCCTCGGCCACTCCCACGCGCTGATCGCGGACGCCACGGAATCGCTCGGGGATGTGTTCGGATCGGTGATCGTTTGGCGCGGGCTCAAGATCGCGGCGCGCCCGCCCGATCCGGAGCATCCCTACGGGCACGGCAAGGCAGAGCCCATCGCCGCCGCGTTCGTCGCCGTGCTCCTCGTCGGCGCGGGGGTGGGGATCGCGATCCAGTCGGTGCACGAGATCGCCTCGCCGCATCGGGGGCCCGCCGCGTTCACGCTCGTGGTGCTCTTGGCCGTGATCGCGATCAAGGAGGGTCTTTTCCAGAGCGTCAACCGCGTGGGAAGGCGCATCGGGAGCGCCGCGGTGCACACCGACGCGTGGCATCACCGGAGCGACGCGGTCACTTCGGCCGCGGCCGCGATCGGGATCGCGATCGCGCTGATCGGAGGCAAGGGCTACGAAGTCGCCGACGATTGGGCCGCCCTCTTCGCGAGCGGCGTGATTCTCTTTACGGGCTTGAGGCTCTTGCGTCCCGCCGTCGAGGAGCTGATGGATCGGAGTCCCGAGCCGGGGCTGGTCGAGAAGGCGGTCCGCGTCGCCGAGGATCGCCCCGGGGTCCACCGCGTCGAGAAGCTTCTCATGCGGAAAATGGGTCTCTACTACATCGCCGACATGCACCTCGAGGTCTCGCCGACCATGACCGTGTTCGAGGGGCACTCGATCGCGCACGGGGTGAAGGAGGCGGTCCGCGCGGCGCTGCCGCAAATCGTGGAGCTGACGATCCACATCGAGCCTGCCCGGCCGGGAACGGCGCCGGCCCGCGGCGAACGCGCGCAAGCTCCGCGCTGACCGGCCGCGCAGGGGCGCTCGGCACCCGCCTTGACCGTGGCGCCGCCTGCGGTTAGCATCTGGTGTCCCTGTCCAGCAAACGACGTAGGGGAGAGGTGGCCGAGTGGCTGAAGGCAGCCGCCTGCTAAGCGGTTGACGGGGTAACTCCCGTCCGGAGGTTCGAATCCTCTCCTCTCCGCCATCCTGGTTGTGAGATTGACTGCGCGCGCCCATAGCTCAACTGGATAGAGTGTCTGACTACGGATCAGAAGGTTGGGGGTTCAAATCCTCCTGGGCGCGCCACTTCCCATCCGCGGACCCGTCGAGAGGCCGGCGTTACCGCAGCGAGGCAAACCATGAATAGGAACCGCTGGATCCACCTCATCGCTCTCGCGTTCGCCTTCGCCTGGACGGGATTGCCCAACCCCATGACCCGCGTGGCCCGAGCCGAGACCCGAGCCGAGAAAAAGCCCGAGGTGAAGCTCGATGCGCCCGCGAGCCCGAAGTCGCTGCGCGTGGCGGTGTTTCCGGTCGTCAATGGGACCGGCGAGGTCGACGCGGTCAAGATCATGGAAGACGTGTTGGGCGAGCGCTTCAAAGAAGTCGATCGCGCGAAGGCGATCTTTCTCATGCCGGGCGACGTCGAGCGGATCCTCTCCAACGCGAACCGCCTCGACCGCGCGCTCCGCGTGACCGATCGGTGGTCGAAGAGCGGCGCGCTCGACTCGGCCGCGGTCTCAGGGCTCGACTCGTCGCTCGTCGCGGACGCCGTGCTTCTCATCAAGATCACCGAGTGGGAAACGAAGCGCTTTCACAATATCGGCGAGGGGCAGTCCTACACAACTATCGGTCTTCATTTCGCGCTCTTCGGAATCAAGGACAGGAAGAAGACCTGGAGCAAGGAAGTCCGCGAGCAAAGGCTCGCCCAGGAGATCGACGCCTCGAGCGGCATGGTCAGCTACGACGCGACGGGGCGGATTCAATCCCCGAACGCGACCGATCCCCCGCGCGTGCATGACGTGGCCTCCGATCTGGTCCGGGACGCGCTGAAGAAATTCCCCACCAAGTGAGGGAGCCGCAGACCTCCCTGGACGAGCGCTTCGTCGAAGCCGCCTTGGCGGAAGCGCGGGCGGCCGCGTCCGACGGCGAAGTCCCCGTGGGCGCCGTCGTCGTCTGGGAAGGCCGGATCATCGGCCGGGGACGGAACCGCGTCGAGACCACCCAGGACCCCACCGCGCACGCGGAGATCCTCGCGATCGGCGCCGCCGCGCAGACGATCAAGAGCTGGCGGCTCGACGAGGCCACGATCTACGTCACCCTCGAGCCGTGCCATATGTGCGCCGGCGCGATCGTCCTCGCGCGCATCAAGCGCCTCGTCTACGGGGCGCGCGATCCCAAAGCCGGAGCGTGCGGTTCGCTCGCCATGGTGCCCCAGGATCTGAGGCTCAACCACCGCGCCGAGGTTCTGCCGGGCGTCCTGGCCGAGGAATGCGGGGCTCTACTGGAGCATTTCTTCCAGAGCAAACGACGCGTGCAGAGCTGAGGAGCGGCCTGCCCGGACCGAACTTCCACCGCCTGGACCGGCTGGAAATGCGGAGGCGATTCGCGTATTCTCCCTCGCGGAGAGATGCGAGAGTGGCTGAATCGGGCGGTCTCGAAAACCGCTATACGCGTAAGCGTATCGAGGGTTCGAATCCCTCTCTCTCCGCCATTCAAAGGAGCGGCGCGCTTGGGAGCGCGCGAACATGGAAGCTTCCCGGAGAGATGTCCGAGTGGCTGAAGGAGCACGGTTGGAAACCGTGTAAGCATGAAAGTGCTTCGTGGGTTCGAATCCCACTCTCTCCGCCAGTTGTGAAGCACCGTATGGTCGGTGGGGATGTAGCTCAGTTGGGAGAGCGCCTCGTTCGCAACGAGGAGGTCACCGGTTCGATCCCGGTCATCTCCACCATATAGCTCACCGGGGCGGCGGCCGTAAGGTCCCGGAGGCCGGGCATGGCCTCCTCGTGGCTTGGCGTTGACGGCCAGTTCCCGCGCAATCGAGACTCGCGAACCCCGTCAGGACCGGAAGGTAGCAGCGGTCAGCGGTCACCTCGATGTGCCGCGGACTCAACTGGCTCGAGCCGGCACCGGGGGGGCTTTGCCCCGCAGCGCGCCGGGATGCGCGCCACGTTAGGAGCTGCCCTTGTCCCACCTAGCTCTCGCACGCAAGTACCGCCCCCAGCGCTTCGCCGATCTGGTCGGCCAGGATCCGATCCGCTCCACCCTGGAGCAGGCGGTCGCCAAGAACCGGGTCGCGCACGCGTACCTCTTCGCCGGACCGCGCGGAAGCGGGAAAACCACCACGGCCCGCCTCATCGCGAAGGCTTTGAATTGCGAGCGGCGCGCGCCCGGGGAGTCGGAGCCCTGCAATCAATGCGGGAGCTGCACCGAGATCACGGCGGGGACCTCCCTCGACGTCCTCGAGATCGACGGCGCGTCGAATCGCGGCATCGAGGAGATCCGAAATCTACGTGAGAACGTGAAGTACACCGCCTCGGGGGGAAGATTCAAGGTCTACATCATCGACGAGGCGCACCAGCTCACCGACTACGCGTGGAACGCCCTGCTCAAGACTCTGGAGGAGCCGCCCGAGCACGTCCGGTTCGTCTTCTGCACCACCGAGCCGCTCGAGGTCCCCGACACGATCGCTTCCCGCTGCCAGGTGTTCGAATTTCGCCGGCTCCGGAGCGAAGAGCTGGTGAAGCACCTGCTCGACGTGGCGAGGAAAGAAGCCGTCCCGCTCGCGGAGGACGCCGCCGCGTTGATCGCCCGGGCCTCGGAAGGAAGCGTGCGGGACGCGCTGGGGCGGCTCGATCAGGCGCTTGCGCTGTCTCCCGAGGAGGTCACCGCGGCGACGGTCGCGCAGGCTCTCGGTCTCGCCGGGCTCGACGCCTACTTCGATCTCGGAGAGGCGCTCGGGCGCCGGGATCCCAAGCTCGCCCTCCAGGTCATGGATCGGCTCCACGACCGGGGCATGGACGTCGAGGAGATCGCGGACGGGCTCTCGCACCACTTGCGGCAGCTTCTCCTCCTTGCGGTCGATCCGTCGCTCGAAAAGCTCGTGGATGCCGCCCCTTCGGACCGGGACCGGTACGCGGCGCAGGCGAAGGAATTCCGTCCGACCGATCTCGACACGATGCTGGGTCTGCTCCTGGAAACCCGCGGCGCGCTTCGCCGCGCGGAGGCGCCGCGCATCCTGCTCGAGGTGGCGCTCGTCGAGCTGTGCACGCTTCCGACCGCCGCCAGGATCGAGGATCTGATCCGCCGGCTCGGCGACCTGGAAGCTAAGCTCGAGGGAGAGCCGGGTGCGAGAAAAGCGCCGGGCACCGCATCCACGCCGAAAGCAGGCGCCCCGGAGAGCGTCTCCGCTCCGGATGGGGGCGCCGGCACGGCCGCCGGCCCGGCGACTCCGGCCGCGCCCGCGCCGCGGCGGGGATCGCCCCCTCCGCGCGCGGAGCAGGAGCCTTCGCGGCCCGCGGTCGGGGCTACGGCGCTCCGCCTCGTGGAATCGCCGTCCGCGGAGGTCGAGGTCGCGGACCCGAGCGATCCCGTGGTGCGTTGGCGCCACGCGGTCGATCGCGTCAAGGAGCGGAAGCTCCTTCTGGGCACGTGTCTCGAGGAGGGGTCTTTCCTGGGCATGGCGGGGGGCAACGTGCGCATCGCGCTCTCCGCGGAGCACGCATTTCACCGCGCGATGCTCGAGTTGAAGGAAAATAGGGAGATTCTGAACGAAGAGCTGGAGCGTCTCTACGGGCGGGGGGCCAGGCTTCTCTGCGAATCGGCGATTCCACCCGCCCGCGAGGCCCCGGATGCCGGCCGGACGGAGCCGAAACCCCCGCCGCCCGGCGGGCCCGGGGCCACCATCGTGGAGCGCATCGTCGAGCTTTTCGACGGAGAGGTCCTGGGGCCCGGCTCCGACGAAGGGAACGCATGAAGAACATCCAGGGCATGCTGCAGAAGGCGCAGGCCCTTCAAGCCAGGATGACGGAGCTTCAAGCCGAGCTCCAGGGCCGCGAGAGGATCGGATCCTCCGGGCAGGGCAGGGTGAAGGTCACCACGAACGGCGCCCAGGATGTGATTGCGATCTCGATGATCACGCGGATGGTCGAAGAGGAGATGAAGAAGGTCAGCGGGGGCCCGGGTCTTCCGCCGGGGCTCTTCTAGGCCCGATGCAGTATTCGAGCGCGTTGCTGGAAGCGGTCATCACGGAGCTGACCCGGCTGCCGGGCCTGGGCCGAAAATCCGCCCAGCGGATCGCCTTCCACCTGCTCCGTTCGCCCGAGGGCGAGGCCAAGCGGCTCGCGCAGTCGATCGTCGACCTGAAGGCGAGGGTCGAGGACTGCCGCATCTGCGGGAACGTCACCGAGACCCAGCCCTGCGCCCTCTGCGCGGATTCACGCCGCGATACCTCGGTCATTTGCGTCGTCGAGCAGCCGATGGACGTTCTCGCGATCGAACGGACGGGCGAGTTCCGGGGCTCCTACCATGTGCTCAAGGGCGCCCTTTCCCCCATCGACGGGATCGGCCCGGAGCAGCTCAAGCTGAGCGAGCTGCTCGATCGCGTGAAGCCGGGGGCCGTGAACGAGGTGATCGTCGCCACCAATCCGACCGCCCAGGGAGAGGCCACGGCGCTCTATATTGCGCGTCTCTTACAGAATAGGCCCGGCGTGCGCGTGACGCGGATCGCGCGGGGGGTGCCGATGGGCTCCGATCTCGAGTTCTCGGACCAGGTGACCCTGGCCCGCGCCCTGAGCGGCCGCAAAGAGATATAACCCCCTCATTTCGAACACATTCTGCTTGACCGCTAATAGAGAAGTGCTAGCGTTCGGTGCAAATCCTGGAAAAGCATCGTCCTATTTGCCGTTGCCATGACACGTGTGGGGTGGATGGGGATCGGTCTAGGCGCCGGCTGAATGCGGGGAGCCAGGGCGGGACACCCCTCCTTCTGCAAGCAGCCGGTCGGCGTCACCATGCCGCAAGGCCCAGGTGTGTCCAAGGAGTAGGGGATCATGGTCAAGGGAAATTGGGCACTCTTCGAGGAGGACTTCTGGTCGATCAATACGGTCCTCCAGAACCTGATTCAGACATCGAGCGCGAAAAGCGTGATGCTGATCGACAAAACCGGTCAGCTCATCAGCTCGATCGGCGAGCCACCCGGATTCGACGTCACCTCGTTTTCCTCCCTTGCCGCCGCGGATTTCGCAGCCAACCAGCAGCTGGCCGAGATGGTCGGCGAATCGGATTTCGCCACGCTCGTCCACCAGGGCGCCAATGAGAGCATGTACCTGTCGATGATCGCGAACCGCGTCATTCTGGTCGTGCTGTTCGACCGGAAGACCTCGCTCGGGCTCGTGCGTCTCAAAGCGCGCCGCGGAGCCGAGGAGCTTCTGTCGGTTCTGAACAAGCTTTTCGACAAGCTCCAGTACAAGAATGAAGATGTCAGCTCGGCGGCGCTGGGAGCCGAGTTCACGGCCGAGGCGGAGAGCGAGATCGACAGCCTATTCAAAGAATAGGAGACCCCGAGCTACGTGTCGCTGATCAACTACTCGTCTCGCGAAATCAACTGCAAGATCGTCTATTACGGCCCCGGCCTTTGCGGCAAGACAACCAACCTTCAACACATTTACTCGCGCGTTCCTCAGGAAACGCGGGGCAAGATGATTTCGCTCGCGACCGAGATGGACCGGACGCTCTTCTTCGATTTCCTGCCGCTCGAGCTGGGACAAATCCGGGGGTTCCGGACCCGGTTCCACCTCTACACCGTCCCGGGGCAGGTCTACTACAACGCGAGCCGAAAGCTGATCCTGAAAGGCGTGGACGGCATCGTGTTCGTGGCCGACTCGCAGATCGAACGATTCGAAGCGAACGTCGAGAGCTACATGAACATGCTCGACAACTTGACCGACCACGACTTGAACCTCGAGAAGATCCCGTTCGTCATGCAGTACAACAAGCGGGATCTCCCTCGCGTGGTCGCGGTGGACGATTTGGAGCGCGAGCTGAACCCCAGGAAAGCCCCCTACTTCGAGGCGGTCGCGCTGCGGGGAACCGGGGTCTTCGACACGCTCAAGGTGGCCTGCAAGCTCGTCCTGAAGACGCTCGGGTAAGCGCGATCGTGCGGGGCCTCGCTGTCCTGCTCGCGACGGGGTTCGGGCTGGGCTATCTCCCCCTCGCTCCCGCCACGTGGGCGTCCGCAGCCACGACCCTGCTCCTGTTCGCGACCTTGCCCCGGCTCGCGTTCCCGGCGTTTCTCGCGCTCACTCTCGGGATGATCGGACTCGCGCTTCTCGTGAGCGGCCCCGCGGAGCGCTCCCTCGGACACGACGCGCATCCGATCGTTGTGGACGAGGTCGCGGGGATGTTCGTCACGGTCTGTGGCGTGCCCGCGATCGGCCACGCGCATCCTTCCCACGCGATCACGCTCGGGCTTGGGTTCGTGCTCTTCCGCTTCTTCGACATCTGGAAACCGGCGCCGGTGGGGCGGGCGCAGAGTCTCCCGGGCGCATTCGGCGTCGTGACGGACGATGTTCTCGCCGGCATCTACGCCAACTTCGTGCTCCAGATTTTCGCGCGGGCTTGGCCGTAGGCCCACCCCGCCTCCTTTCGGAGAACCGGCATGGTCACCGAGATCATCACCATAGGAAGCGAGCTTTTACGAGGACTGGTCCGGAACACCAATATCGACCTGATCTCGGGGCTGCTCGCGGAGGCGGGCCTCAAGCCCACCTACCATACGACGGTGGGCGACGAGGCCGAGTTCATCGCGGAGGCGTTCCGAACCGCGGTCCACCGCGCCGAGACGGTGATCACGACCGGCGGGCTCGGCCCGACCTCCGACGACATCACCCGCAAGGTGATCGCGACCGTCTTCCGCCGGCGGCTCATCTTGGACCGGGAGGCGCTGGACGGGATCCGGGCGCGCTTCAAGGATCGCGGTCTGGAAATGCCACCGATCAACGAGGCCCAGGCTCTGATCCCCCGCGGAGCAAACGTGATCGCGAACTCCCGGGGTACGGCCCCCGGGCTTCACTTCACCCACGTGAAAACCGAGTGTTTCGCCCTCCCCGGCGTCCCGTCCGAGGCGGAGGAGATGCTCCGCGGCTACGTGATCCCGTTCTTGAAGAGAAGGAATCCCGGGCTCGTTTCGGCGATCCGGGTCGTTCGCACGATCGGAGTTTCGGAATCGGCTCTGGCCGAGAGGCTCCAGGGATTCGAGCGGGAGGAACCGGAGCTCAAGCTGGGCACCATCGCCAGGGCCTCGGGCGTGGATCTTCACCTGAGCGCGTCCTCCGTCGACGCGATGTGGCTCCAGGGAGTCCTGGACCGCGGCGAGCGAAAGCTCATCGGCCGCGCGGGCGCCTCGGTCTACGCGCTCGGGAGCGGGACCCTTTCCGAGGCGGTGGGGGAGGCGCTCCTCCAGCACGGTCTCACGATCGCGACCGCGGAGTCCTTCACGGGAGGGAGCGTCGGGGCCGCCCTGGTCGCGACCGCCGGGAGCTCCCGTTACTATCGTGGAGGCATCATCGCGTACTCGAACGAGTCGAAGGAGAAGCTCCTCGGCGTTTCCGCGGAGACGCTGCGGCGTTTCGGCGCGGTGAGCGCCGAGGTGGCGAGGGAGATGGCGCGGGGCGCCCGGGAACGGTTGGGCGCCGCGTGCTCCGTATCCACGACGGGGATTGCGGGGCCCGACGGAGGCACGGCGGAGAAGCCGGTCGGGCTCGCCTACATCGGATATTCCACGCCGGAGGGGGACCTGAGCGAGCGGTACGCATTCGGCGGCTCGCGCGCCGACATCGTCACCCGGGCCTCGTTCTTCGCGCTGGATCTCGTCCGGAGGAGCCTCCGGGCGGGAGTCCCATGGTCCGAACCTTCGTCGCGCTCTTGATCCCGAGCGCGTGGGCGGAGTATCTGGCCCAGGTGGAGCGCGATCTCGCCGGGCGCATGTCGGGGCTTTCGTGGGTGAAGCCGGAAAACGTGCACCTGACGATCCGGTTCCTGGGGGATCTCGGGGACTCGGGCGTCCGCCGAGCCGGCGATTCCGTCCGGCGGGGGGCCGAACCGCACGAGGCCTTTGTCGCCAAGCTGGGCGAATGGGGCGCCTTCCCCTCGCCGAATCGGCCCCGGGTCCTCTGGGCCGGCTTGCGGGATGGGGCCCCGGAGGCGATCGCGCTCGCGCGTTCGGTGAACCAGAGCCTTCAACGCGCAGGCTTCGGCCCGCCCGATAAGCCGTTTCGGCCCCACGTCACCCTGGCGCGAGTTCGCGAGCGGGCCCAGGGCGTCGAGGCGTTCCGCGAGTACGCGCCGCCGCCCGCTCCGGACGCGGCGGTTCTCGACGAGATCGTGGTGATGAAAAGTGACCTACATCCGACCGGAGCCCGCTATACTCCGCTCGTGGAGATTCGTCTTCGGAAACCGGGAGCCTAGCCGTCCGTACGCTCCCGTCCCGGCGCCCTTCCGAGCGCAGAATCGAATCCAAATTTCGCCCCGACCCGCACCGGCGTCCCGGAGTGACGCCTACAAACTCTCAGGGGGAGAATCGGAGATGGTCATGAATCCGGGAGTGAGGGAGATGTCCAAGGAACGCGCCAAAGCGCTCGAGCTCGCCGTGCAGCAGATCGAGCGCCAGTTCGGAAAGGGCGCGATCATGAAGCTGGGGGAGGAATCGGCCCGGGTCCAAGTGGATTCCATTGCCACCGGCTCGATCGCGCTCGATGCCGCGCTCGGGATCGGCGGGGTCCCGCGCGGTCGCGTGCTCGAGATCTACGGTCCGGAGTCTTCGGGGAAGACGACGCTCACCCTGAGCATCATCGCGCAGGCTCAGAAGGCGGGCGGGAACGCGGTCTTCATCGACGCGGAGCACGCCCTGGACGCGGCGTACGCGAAGAAGCTCGGCGTCGACATCGAAAACCTGCACGTGGCACAGCCCGATACGGGGGAGGAAGCGCTCGAGATCGCCGAGCACCTGGTGCGCAGCGGCGCCATCGACGTGATCGTGATCGACTCGGTGGCCGCGCTCGTGCCGAAGGCGGAGATCGAGGGGGAGATGGGAGACTCGCACATGGGTCTCCAGGCGCGCCTCATGTCGCAGGCGCTGCGCAAGCTCACCGGCACGATCTCCAAGTCGAAGACGACCGTTATCTTCATCAACCAGATCCGCATGCAGATCGGCGTGATGTTCGGAAACCCGGAAACGACGACCGGCGGGCGCGCGCTCAAGTTCTACGCCTCGGTGCGCATGGATATACGGCGAATCGGCGCGATCAAGGACGGGGAGAACGTGATCGGCAGCCACGTCAAGGTGAAGGTCGTGAAAAACAAGGTCGCCGCCCCCTTCAAGGAGGCGGAGTTCGACATCCTGTACAACGAAGGAATCTCGCGGGAGGGAGAGCTCCTGGATCTCGCGATCGAGCGAACCCTCGTGCAGAAGAGCGGCACGTGGTTCTCGTTCGGCGAGGAGCGCATCGGTCAGGGCCGCGAGAACGCTCGACTCTGGCTCAAAGAGCATCCCGACGCTGTGGCCGAGCTGGAGCGGAAGCTCCGCGAGGCGCTGGGGCTCACGCGCGTTGCCGCCGCGCCGGCGGACCCCGCGGCGGCCGATGGCAAGGGAGAGCGCCGGGTCCGCATCTAGACCGATGACACTGAGCCCCGAGCGGGCGGGTTCGGAGGAGGCCGCGAAGGAGGCGGCTCTGAGGATCCTCGCCCGCGGGCCCCGCACCGAGCGGGAGGTGGAGGACCGCCTCCGCGGGCGCGGGTATCATTCGGATGCGGTGGAGCGCGCCCTCGAGCGCCTCCGCCGCGTCTCGCTACTGGACGACCGCGCCTTCGTGCGGTCTTTTTTGCGAACGGAGCTCTTCAAGGCGCCGCAGGGAAAGCGGCTTCTGGAGGTGAAGCTCAGGCGCCGGGGCGTCTCGGACGCGCTGATCCGGGACGTGGACGCGCTGCTCGAAGAGGACCCCGACCTCACGGGCCGCTCGCTCGCGAGCGAGGGAGGGCGCGCCGCGGCGGGCGCGGCGCAGCTTCGACGCCGTTACGCGCGGCTCAAGCCCGAGCTGTACCGACGCCGCATGCAGCAGGCGCTCGCCCGGCGGGGATTCGCCTGGGACACCATCCGAGAAATCCTGGGAGAGGACACGTAAGGAACGCTCGATGCGGAAAACCAGCGACGAGCTGCGCCGGATCTTTCTCGAGTTCTTCAAGGATCGGGGGCATCCCCGCCTGCCTCATGCTCCGCTCGTCCCCATGGACGACCCCACGCTACTCTTCACCTCGGCGGGGATGGTGCAATTCAAGCCTTACTTCTCCTCGCCGGTCCCGCCGCCCCATCGCCGGGCCGTCACGGTGCAACCCTGCCTCCGGCTCACCGACCTGGAGAACGTCGGTCTGACGGTCCGGCATGCGACCTTCTTCGAGATGCTGGGTAATTTCTCCTTCGGCGATTACTTCAAGAAGGAGGCGATCGAGTGGGCCTGGGAGCTCACGACCTCGGTCCTGGGAATGCCGCCGGAGCGGCTCCATCCCTCCGTCTACCGCGAGGACCGAGAGGCGTTCGATCTCTGGGCGAAGCACATCGGCCTGGGCGAGAAGCGGGTCGTCCGGCTGGGCGAGAAGGACAATTTCTGGGGACCGGCCGGCGGCTCCGGCGCGTGCGGGCCCTGCTCGGAGATCTACTGGGATCAGGGGCCGGGCACGGGCTGCGGCCGTCCCGAGTGCGCGCCGGGGTGCGACTGCGAGCGCTACCTCGAGTTTTGGAATCTGGTGTTCCCGGAATTCGACCAGTCGCCGTCGGGAGAGCGAAAGCCGCTCCCGAATCGCGGGATCGATACCGGCATGGGTCTCGAGCGGCTCGCCATGATCCTCCAGGGCGCGCCCTCCGTGTTCGAAAACGACCTGCTGCTCCCCATCGGAGACGCGGCGCGAAGGCTCGGCTCCGCGAAGGCGGCCTCCACCGACCGCGGACGACGCGCGGCGCGCGTGATCACCGATCATGTCCGCGCGCTCGTGTTCAGCTGCGCCGAAGGCGTGCGCCCCTCGAACGAAGGGCGTGGGTACGTGGTTCGCCGGCTCCTACGCCGCGCGGCGCGCTTCGGGAAAGACCTCGGAATCGAGGGGGCCTTCCTCTCGAGGCTCGTGCCCGTCGTGGTCTCCCAGATGAGCCGGTACGAGGAATACGCGTATCTCACGCGCGAGGAGTCGTCCGTCGCCGCGGCAATCCTGGAAGAGGAAAGCCGGTTCGCGCGGACCCTCGAGCAGGGAGTTGCGCGGTTCGAGGAGACCGTGGCCGGCCTGGAAAAGAAAAGGCAGACGCTCTTTCCGGGGCAGGTCGCGTTTCAGCTGTACGACACCTACGGCTTTCCGATCGATCTCACGGTGGAGATGGCGGCGGAACGCGGTTTCACGGTCGACATGCCCGGCTACGATGCCGCGATGAAGGAGCAGCGGGACCGCGCTCGCAGGGAGGCGCGCTTCGAGGCCCGACACAACGCGGGGAAATGGCGCGTGCTCACGAGGGGAGCCCACTCCGAGTTCGTGGGCTACGATCGCTGGGAAGTCCAGGGTGTCACGATCCGCGAGGTCCGGGAGGCTCCGGCGAGCGAGGCTGGCCCGGGCGGAGGGGCCACCTCCGTGGAGCTCACCCTCGATACGACCCCGTTCTACGCGGAATCGGGCGGCCAGGTTGCGGACACGGGAATCCTGGAATCGATGCCGGGCGTCACGCGGGCGAGGCTCCGAATCGTCGACGTCTATCGCGATGGAGACCGCATCGTCCATCGGGGCGAGTTCACGGAGGGCGGGCCCGAGACGCTGGCGGCGGGCCCCTATCGCGCCATCGTGGACGCCGCCGAGCGCGCGTCGACGCAGCGGAATCATACGGCCACGCATCTCCTGCACGCGGCGCTGAGGCAGCGTTTCGGATCCCAGCTCAAACAGGCCGGGTCGCTCGTCGCGCCGGATCACCTCCGGTTCGATTTCACGCACGCGAAGGCGCTCACGACCGAGGAACTCCACGCGATCGAGACCCTGGTGAACGAGAAGATCCTCGAGGATCTCCCGGTCGAGACCGAATGGACCTCGTTGAGGGAAGCCCAGGAGAAGGGCGCCATGGCGCTCTTCGGCGAAAAATACGGCGATCGCGTCCGGCAGGTGATCGTTCCAGACTTCAGCCGCGAGCTCTGCGGCGGATGCCACGTGCGGCGCACCGGGGAAATCGGGTATCTCCGGATCGAGTCGGAGGCCGCGATCGCGTCGGGGACGAGGCGCATCGAGGCGGTCACCGGGGCGCTCGCGTACCGGCGCGCCGAAGAGGACCGCGCGCTCCTGCGCGAGCTCGCCGCGCGGATCGGCGCTGGGCGCGAGCAGCTCCCGGCGCGCATCGCGGCGCTTCAAGAAGAGGTGCGAAGGCTCGAGGAGGCGCAGGCGAAGCGGAGCCGGGAGGGGCTGAAATCGCAGGTGGAGCGGTTGATCGAGGCCGCGCTTCAGTCCGGGGATCCCCCGATCGTCGTGGCCGAGGTGGGCGCGCAGGGCGTCGAAGAGCTTCGGGAGGCCGGCGACCTGATCCGCCAGAAGCTGCCGCAGGGGGGCGGGCTCCTGGCCGCGTCGATCGAGGGCAAGCTTTCGGTCGTCGCCTCGGTGGGCTCAGGCCTCAAGGGAGTCCTGCCCGCGCCCGACTGGGCCAAAGACGCGGTATCGATCGTCGAGGGAAAGGGAGGCGGAAAGCCGGAGCAAGCCGTGGCCGGCGCCCGCGACGCATCGCGCATCAAGGAGGTGCTCGAGCGCGGACGGGCGTTCGCGCGCGAGCGGCTGAAGGGCTCCGCCGCGGGGAGGAAATCGGGATGAAGGCGCTCATTCTGAGCGGCGGCAAGGGGACCCGGCTCCGTCCCATCACCCACACCGGGGCGAAGCAGCTCATCCCCGTGGGCAACAAGCCGATCCTCTTCTACGGGGTCGAGGCGATCCGCGACGCGGGCATCACCGACGTGGGCATTGTCGTCGGCGACACCGAGCCCGAGATCCGCGGGGCGCTGGGGGACGGATCGGCCCTGGGGATCAAGACCACCTACATCCGCCAGGAAGCGCCGCTCGGCCTGGCCCACGCGGTCAAAGTCTCGCGCGATTTCATGCGGGACGATTCCTTCGTCATGTACCTGGGGGACAACCTGATCCTGGACGGGATCACGGCGCTCGTTCGCGAGTTCGAGCGCGACCGGCCGAACAGCCAGATCCTGCTCGCGCACGTGCCCAATCCCCAGGAGTTCGGCGTCGCCGAGCTCGAGGGAACCCGCGTGAAGCGGCTCACCGAGAAGCCGAAGGAGCCGAAGTCGGACCTGGCGCTCGTCGGCGTCTACATGTTCGACTCGAACATCTTCGAGGCGGTCAACCGGATCAAGCCGTCGTTCCGAAACGAGCTCGAGATCACGGACGCGATCCAGTGGCTGATCGACCACGGCAAGAACGTCCACTGCCACATCATTTCGGGATGGTGGAAGGATACCGGGAAGCTCGAAGACATGCTGGAGGCGAACCGGATGGTCCTTTCGCGCGCGAAGCGGCTTCTGCGCGGGAACCTGGACGGGACGTCCCGCACGGAGGGGGAGGTCATCGTCGGCGCGGGCACCACCGTTGAGAATTCGATCCTCCGCGGCCCGCTCATCGTCGGCGAGCGCTGTGTCATCAAGAACTCCTACATCGGCCCCTTCACGTCGATCTACGACGAGGTCACGATTCGAAACAGCGAGATCGAGCATTCGATCGTTCTCGAGCGATGCACCATCCAGGATATCCCGGTGCGGATCGAAGCGAGCCTGATCGGCAAGGAGGTGCGGATCCAGCGCTCGCAGCTCAAGCCGACCGCGTATCGCTTCATGGTCGGCGATTCCAGCCTGGTGGACGTGTTGTAGGGGGGATTCATGCGCATCCTCGTCACGGGCGCGGAAGGCATCCTCGGCAAGGCGATCCGGGAATGGCTCGCCTCGGGGAACACCCTCTACCTCTGGGGGCGCGATGAGGTCGACGTGCGGGACCGGCAGCGGGTGTTCGCGGCGGCGAAGGGGATCGAATTCGACGCGGTGATCCATGCGGCGGCGATGACCGCGGTGGACCGCTGCGAGACCGAGCTCGATCTGGCGATGGCCACGAACCGGGACGGAACGCGCCACGTCGCATCGCTCGCCTCCGAACGGGGCGCGACCTTCGTCTACCTGAGCACCGACTACGTTTTCGACGGGACGAAGAGCGGGCCGTATCTGGAGGACGATCCGCCCAAGCCGATCAACGCCTACGGGCGAAGCAAGCTCGCCGGGGAGGAGGTTGCGCGCGATGTGGCGGAGAAGCATCTCACGGTCCGCACCTCGTGGGTGTTCGGCGAGGGCGGGGCGAACTTCGTGGACGCGATCGCGGAGAAGCTGAAGCGGGGCGAGTCGCCGGAGGTCGTGACCGATCAACGCGGATCCCCGACCTACGCGCGCGACCTGGCCCGCGGGATCGAGAAGCTCCTGAGGCTCGGCGCGACCGGGACCGTGCACGTGACGAACTCGGGGAGCACGACGTGGCATGGGTTCGCCGTCGAGATCGCGCGCTATTTGGGCTCGCCGCTGCCGGTGCGGGAGACCACGTCGGATCGATTCGTGCGCCCCGCGCCGCGGCCGAAGAACTCGGTCCTCTGCGGCGAACGCTTTCGCGCGATCACCGGAGAGTCGCTGCCGCGCTGGGAGCACGCGGTCCACGATTACCTCGGCCGCCGGTCGGCACTGCGCGGGGCGGCGGCTTGAGCCCGCGTGCGGCGAAGCGCGGCCACGGCAGCGCCCGCCGGCCGCGCCCGGGCCGCGCGACCCCCGCTTCGAACCGGATTCGCCGCACCTTCGCGGAGAGCGCCGCCACGCTCATCGCGGTTTTCGCGCGGGAGCTCGATGCGATCGAGCGCATGGCCCGCCTCGTGGGCGCGACGGTCGCCGCGGGGCGCACGGTGTTTTTCTGCGGCAACGGCGGGAGCGCGGCCGAGGCGCAGCATCTGGCCACGGAGTTTGTCGCGCGTTTCGTCCGCGACCGCGGTGCGCTTCCGGCCGTGGCGCTCAGCGCGGACGGCTCGGTGCTCACGGCGGTGGGAAACGACTACGGGTTCGAGCGCGTCTTCGCACGGCAAATTGAAGGGCTCGGGCGGCGAGGCGACCTCCTGGTCGCGATGACCACGAGCGGGCGCTCCCGCAACATCCTGGAAGCCGTGCGGGCCGCGCGGGCACGCGGGCTCTCCGTGATCGGCATGACCGGCGAAGCGGGATCCGCTTTCGCGCGCCGCTGCGACGCCGCGCTCGTCGTTCCCTCGCGCGAGACCGCGCGGATCCAGGAGGTG
This sequence comes from Candidatus Eisenbacteria bacterium, assembly GCA_005893275.1. Taxonomy (NCBI): domain Bacteria; phylum Candidatus Eiseniibacteriota; species Candidatus Eiseniibacteriota bacterium. Next base: position 17,966 of record VBOW01000020.1, read on the forward strand.
CATCTTCTCGTGGGACACATCCTTTGCGAGCGCGCGGAGGATGCCGCGCCCGCGCGACGCGCCCGAGAAGCCGGCCCGGCCAGGCGGGCCGGGCGCGCGGAGAAACGCCGGGGATGATCCGGTATATCGTCCAATCGATGCGGATCTATCAGTGGACGAAGAATCTCGTTCTTTTCGCGGGCCTCATGTTCACGCTGAAGTTCCTCGATCCGCCGTACGTGCGAGACACGGTCCTGGGCTTTTTCTTCTTCTCGCTCGCCGTTTCCGGCATGTACATCGTGAACGACATCCTGGACATCGAGCGCGACCGGCTCCACGCGACGAAGCGGGACCGGCCGATCGCCGCCGGAAAGGTTCCGATCCCCGTCGCAGCCGGTTGGGCTCTCGGCTTCCTCGCGGTCGGGGTGGGGGGAGCGTTCCTCCTGGGGGCGCGTTTCGGTTGGACGGCGGCGGGGTATGCGGCGCTCACGCTCACCTATTCCCTGTTTCTCAAGCAGGTCGTGCTGTTGGACGTCGTCACGCTGGCGCTCGGATTCGTGCTGAGGGCGACCGCGGGAGTCGAGCTGATCCGGGACCGCGCGGTGCAGAGCGGCGAGGAGGTGATCCTCTCGCCGTGGCTGCTGGTATGCGCGTTTTTTCTCGCGCTCTTTCTTGCGATCGGCAAGCGCCGGCACGAGCTGGCCACGCTGGAGGGGGACGCGCGGCGCCATCGCGCCGCGTTGGGGGAGTACACGCCCCGGCTGCTCGACCAGCTCGTCGCGGTCGTGACGAGCGCCACGGTGCTCGCCTACTCGGTGTACACCATCTCGCCGGAGACGATTTCGAAATTCGGCGGACGCCCTCTCTACCTCACCATCCCTTTCGTGCTCTACGGTATTTTCCGGTACCTGTACCTCATGTACGCCGAAGAAAAGGGAGGCAACCCCTCGGAGCATCTCTTCCGCGACCGGCCGACCCTCGTGAACGTGATCCTCTGGGGAGCCGCGCTGCTCGCGATCCTCTATGGTCCCGTCGGTTGAGCCGTGGCGGCCCCCCACGCGCTCCGAGTGCGCTGCCCGGCGAAAATCAACCTCGGCCTTTGGATCCTGGGCCGCCGGCCGGACGGCTATCACGAGGTCGATACGATCTTGCAGAGCGTGTCGCTCGAAGACGAGCTTCTCCTGGAAGAGGCGCGTCATGGGCTCGAGCTCGAGGCGCGTGGGATCCGGATTCCGAAAAGCGGCGCCAACATCATCGAGCGGGCGTGGTCTTTGATCGGGGAGCGCGCGCGGAACAAGTTGCGCGGCGTGCGCGTACGGCTCACGAAGCGCATCCCGATCGGTGCGGGCCTGGGAGGCGGAAGCAGCGATGCGGCTGGATTTCTCCTCGGGGTGAACCGGTTGCTCGCGCTGGGGTTCGTCGATGCGCAGCTCCGGGAGATGGCCTCGGCGCTGGGCGCCGACGTTCCGTTCTTCTTGAGGGGCGGGACGGCCCGAGGGAGGGGGCGGGGAGACGAGGTGAGACATCTTTGTCCTCTGCCGGGCGCCTGGATCGTACTCGCGACGCCACCTATCGCAGTTTCAACAACTTGGGCCTATGGCCGGGCCAGAATTCGGTTGACACCCCCGGGCACCGGCGCTAGTATCCTGGCCGCGGCGATCGAGCGGCAGGACTGGGGCTCGATCTCGGAGCTTTTGCACAACGATTTCGAGGACGTTGTCCTTCCGGACTTTGAGGTGGTCGCAAGGGTCAGGCGTTCGCTCAGAGGGGGCGGCGTCCTAGGCTCGCTTCTGTCCGGTAGTGGTTCCACGGTTTTCGGGCTCGCACTGACGCAGGATGGGGCGCAACGGGCGGCGGAGAGGGCCGCCGCCGCGGGGGCGACGATCCACGTCGTGCGTACCACCGAACGAGGCGTGGCGCTGGCAGGGAGTCCGTAACGGAGACCCAGCGCTGATGTTCGGGGGGTGCATGGGGTCGGATCCAGCGATGGATCCTTGGACTTCGACGGAACGAGGTCCGGAACTCGAGGCGGTGACGGTATGACGCTCGAAATCACCGAGGTCCGTATTTCCCTTCGGGACGATGACAAGTTGAAAGCCTTCGCGAGCATGACCTTCAACGACGCGTTTGTGATTCGAGGCCTCAAGATCATCGAGGGGACGAACGGCATGTTCGTGGCCATGCCCAGCCGGAAGCGGCCCGATGGGACGTACCAGGATGTGGCGCATCCCATCAACAACGAAACCCGGAAATTCATCGAGGATCGGATCCTCGCTGAATACGAAAAGGAGCGAGCCAAGCAGCCGCCCCTCGCCCTCAGCATGTAGGGACGCGCGGGGCAAGCGATTGGGGCGTCGGCAAGTGGTAAGCCAGGAGACTTTGGATCTCCCATCCGGAGGTTCGAATCCTCCCGCCCCAACCATTTTTTCCGCCCCGTTTCGGGTCCGGATGCGCTAGGATACGTCCCGCCGCAGGAGCAGGCGGCGTTCCGCTTCAGCCCAAGACAATTGACCTCGATCGCCGGGCCCCGGAGGCAGCTTCCTCCGGCCCATCGAGCGCCGAAAGGCGCGTCGGGCCCGATTGACGAAGTCGTCAATCGGCCTTGGGTTTTTTTGTTTTCTGGGAACTCCTCCGGAGGAGACGATGACGGTAAAGCTCGCTACGGATCGGCGTCTCGCCACGGCGCCCGGACATGAGCCCGAATCGCCCCGCAAGCGCGCCGCGGAGACGCGGCTGCGCCTGTTCACGGGAAACGCCAATCGGCCGCTGGCCGAAGCGATTTGCGAGTACCTCGGCACGGAGCTGGGGGACGCGACCGTCGACCAATTCTCGGACGGCGAGACCTTCGTAAAGATCAACGAGAACATCCGCGGCTCGGACATCTTCGTGTTCCAGCCGACGTTCGCTCCGGCGAAGAATCTCATGGAGCTGCTCGTGATGATCGACGCCGCGCGGCGGGCATCGGCCGGTCGTGTGACCGCGGTGATTCCGTACTTCGGATACCAGAGGCAGGATCGCAAAGATCAGCCGCGGGTTCCGATCACGGCCAAGCTCGTCGCCAACCTGATCACGACCGCGGGGGCCGACCGGGTGATGACGATGGATTTGCACTCGGCGCAGATCCAGGGATTCTTCGACATTCCCTTCGACCATTTGTACGCCGCGCCGGTCCTCGTCGACTACTACCTACGTCTGAATATCCCGAACCTGATCGCGGTCGCGCCGGACATCGGCAGCGTGAAGATGGCGCGCGCGTACGCGAAGCGGCTCGGGGTCGGGCTCGCGGTCGTCGACAAGCGCCGTCCCCGTCCCGACGCGGTGGAGATGATGAATGTCATCGGCGAGGTGGAAGGAAAGAACGTCGTGATCTTCGACGACGTCGTGAGCACGGGCGCGACGCTGGTCGAGGCCGCCGAAGCGCTCAAGCGCGCGGGGGCCAGGGACATCTACGCCGCGTGCACGCACGCCGTGCTCTGCGGGGACGCGGTCGAGCAGATCCGCCGGTCCTCGGTGCGCGAGCTGATCGTCACCGACAGCATCCCGCACGACGCGATCCTGCTCGCGCCGAAGATCAAGATGCTCTCGGTGGCGGGGCTTTTGGGGGAGGCGATCCGCCGCATCCACGACGAAGAATCGCTGAGCTCGCTTTTCATTTGACGAGAACCCACAGAAAGAACGCATAAGGAGTCAGGAGGGAGTCGCACCATGGCGATCGTTTCTCTGGAAGCCGCGCGGCGTGCCGAGGTCGGCAAGGGGGTTGCGCGAAAACTGCGCGCCGGCGGCCGCGTTCCCGCGGTCTACTACGGGCGCGGCGAGGATTCGATCCCGCTCACGGTCAGCCTGAAGGAGCTGGAATCGGTGATCCACGCCGCCGACGGCAGCAACGTGATCGTGGATCTGAAGGTGTCGGGAGACAAGGCCAAGGACCGCAAGGCCCTGATCCGGGAAATCCAGCGCGATCCGGTCGCGGGACTGATCCTTCATCTGGATCTCCAGCATATTTCGCTCACCGAGCGGATCACGGTGGAGGTGCCGATCGTGCTCGTGGGCACGCCCATCGGCGTCAAGGACGCGGGGGGCATCCTCGAGCATCTCCTTCGCGAGGTCGAGGTCGAGTGCCTTCCGACCGAGATCCCGGCGAAGCTCGAGGTGGACGTGAGCGGCCTCGCCATCGGCGACTCGCTCCATGTGAGGGACATCAAGACCGAGCGCGCCGAGATCAAGACCGAGATGGACCGGGCGATCGCGGCGGTCGTGCCGCCGACGATCCTCGAGGAAGTGAAGCCCGCGGAAGAGGTGGTGGCGGCCGAACCCGAGCTGATCGCCAAGGAGAAGAAGGAGGAGGCCGCGGAGACCGAAGAGGGAGGCAAGCAAGGTTAGCGAGCCCAAAGTGGTGGTCGGTCTCGGCAATCCGGGCTCCGAGCACGAGGGGACGCGGCACAACGCCGGCTTCATGGCGGTGGATCTCCTGACCCGAAAGCTCCGCCGCTTCAGCGGATGGCGGCGCGAGGGCCTCGTCATGCGGGGCGAGGGACGGGCCGGCCGGCACCGGATCTCCCTGGTCAAGCCGGAGACCTACATGAATCGAAGCGGCCAGGCGTTCCGGGCGCTCCTCGCGGAAGGATGGATTCCGTCGGAGATATTGGTGGTGCTCGACGACGTCTACCTCCCGCTCGGCTCGATCCGGCTCCGCGCTTCGGGCGGCACCGGCGGGCATCAGGGGCTCGAATCGATCCGCGAGGAGGCCGGTACGACGGAATTCCCGAGGCTCAGGATCGGTGTCGGGCCCGCGCCGGCATCCGCGGATCTTCCCGATTATGTGCTCTCGCCTTTTCACGAGGAGGAACGTGCGCGGCTTCCGGAAGTGCTCGAGGGGGCGGCGAGCGCGGCGTACGACGCGGCGGCGTCGGGATTGACCAAGGCCATGAACCGTTGGAACCGATTCGGACTCGACCCGGTTGAGGAGTGAAAGAATCCATGAAGATCTACGAGACGACGATTATTTTCGACCCCGGCCTCGAAGAAGCCCGCATCAACGACGAAGTGGAACGCCTCTCGCAGAGCATCGGCGCGGCGGGCGGCGAGGTGATCGAGGTGCAGCGCTGGGGAAAGCGGAAGCTCGCCTACAATATCCGCAAGCGCCGCGACGGAACCTACATTCACATCAAGCACAAGAGCCCGCCGGAGCTTATCGGCGAGATGGACCGCCGCTTTCGCTTGAACGAGAGCGTGCTCCGGCATCTGACCGTCCTCGCGGCGAAGGAATCGCCGCGGACGGCTGAAGAACCGGGCCGCGTCGCGGAGACCGCTGCGGCGGGCGCGGAGACCGCATCGACGAGGAGAGAGATCCATGAGCCGTGAAGGCGAATCGAGATCGTTTCGAAGGAAATTCTGCAAGCTTTGCTTCGACAAGGTCGACCGGATCGACTACAAGGACGACCGCAGGCTCACGCGCTTCATCACGGATCGCGGGAAGATCGTTCCGCGTAGGATTTCGGGCACCTGCGCCCGCCACCAGGCCCAGATCACCGAGGCTGTGAAGCGCGCACGCGTTCTCGCGCTCTTGCCGTTCACCAGTGAGCAGTATCGCTGAGCCCGGCCGGACGCTCTCGCTCGGAAACGCATTCCGCGCGATCGGAGCGATTCTGGTCGGTGCCCTCTTGATCGCAGGGGCCAACACGGACATCCCTTCACCGCTGCCCTGGGTGTTCGGACTCCTGCCGCTCGCGCTTCTATGGCTCGCCCGGAAGGTGGGCCTTCTTCTGGGGGCCCTGGCGGCGAGCTCGACGCTGGGCGCGCTGTATGCCTCCGGGATCAAAGAGCCACACCAGCTCGTGTTCATCGCGGTGCTTGCGGCCGCCGGGCTCCTGCTCACCGCCTGTGCCCGGCGGGGCATGCCCGCGTCGGTCATCGCGAGCCTCGCGGCCGCCCTCGTGCTGGCGGTCTCGGCCGGCTACCTGCTCGCGGGAGGGATGGAGGAGATGACCCGCCTCCTCGCCGCCCGGATCGACGAGCTCAGGCGCATGGAAACCGAGCATCGCCTCTCGCAGACGCTCGGGATTTCGGCGAGCGAGTTCAACCGGGCGCTCGAGCAGACGGGACGTCTCTGGGCGCTCCTGCTTCCGTCCCTGTTCGCGCTCAAGTGGATCATCGTGATCGCCATCAATTGCTGGCTGGCCTCGGTTCTCTTTCAGGAGGAGGAGGGAGGATTCCCCGCCTTTTCGGATTTCTCGGTTTGGCGGGTTCATCCGGTGGGCGCGTGGGTTCTCGCGCTATCGCTCCTCCTGATGGTGACGCGGTGGAAGCCGGCGTTCGAGGCGGGGGTGAATTTGGCGTTTCCGCTCGCGCTCGCCTACATCGTGCAAGGCTTCGCGGTCGCCCGGTACGTCGCCCAGGCGCTCCACATCCGGGGCCTCGTTCAGGCGGCCGTGCTGGTCCTGCTGGTGCTCATGCCGATCCTCATCACCACCCTGTTGGCTGTGGGATTGCTGGATGTTTGGTACGACTTTCGCCTTAGGGCCACACCCACTCCGGGCGCGCCGCTCGGGGGTGGGCGAGACTAGGAGGAGCTGATGGAGGTCATTCTGCTGGAGGATATCGGAGGGCTGGGAAAGCGCGGAAGTGCCATCCGCGTTGCGGACGGATACGCCCGCAATTTCCTCATCCCGCGCAAGAAGGCGATCGAGGCGGTCGGGAACGCCCGCGCCGTGTTCAAGGATCGCGAGCGGGCGCGGGTGGCCCTCGAGGCGAAGCAGCGGCAGGCGGCCGAGCGGCTCCGTGACGAGCTGGCGCAGATCTCGCTCCAGTTCAGCGTCGAGGCGGGAGAGGACGACCAGTTGTACGGCTCCGTGAGCGCTCACGAAGTCCAGGACGCCCTCGCCGCGAAGGGCTACACGATCGAACGCAAGAACGTGCGCCTGCCGGAACCGATCAAATCGCTCGGAGTATTCGAGATCGTCGTCCACCTCTACGAAGACATCGAGGCCCCGGTCAAAGTCTGGGTCGTGCGCAAATGAGAGGACGGTTCGCCAATTCCATGATTCACAAACGCTCGCTTTATCTCATTCTCGCCGGGGTGTCGGTCGCGCTCGGTCTCTGCGGCTGCGCCGGGACCTCTTCGGAAGCCAAGAAGGCCGCCTCCCGGGCGGCGCAAGTCTGGAAACCCTCCGGACCGAGCGCTTCGGGCCCAACCCTGGCCATCGTGGGAGGCCGGCGGATCACCATGCGCGACGTCGACTCGGTTCTCGCCACCGCCCCGCCGGCGATCCGGGAGGAATATTCAGATCCCGCCGAGTTCAAGACGCTGGTCGAGCGGATCGCGCAGCAGTGGGCGCTCTATCTCGAGGCCGAGAAAACAGGCATTGAGGACGATCCCGCCTACCGCCGGGAGCTCGCCACCGCGCAACGGCAGATGCTCATCAAATACTACTATCAGAAGGCAATGCGCTCGCTTCCCGCCATTCCGGATTCGGCGATGCAGCGCTTTTATGAACAGCACCCCGACGAATTCAAGGTTTCGGGGCGCGCGCGCGTGCGGCACATTCAGGCCCCGACCCTTGCGAAAGCCCGCGAGGTCGTGAAACGGCTCCGATCGGGCTCGACCTGGGAAGAGGTCTGCACGAAGTACTCCAACGACAAAGGGAGCGCAACGACAGGCGGGCTCCTCGGATACGTCACAACCGACAGCGATCTGGTGCCCGCCATCGGCAAGGCACCCGCCATCGTGGCCGCCGCGTTCAAGCTCAAGGAAGGGGAGACGAGCGAGCCGTTGAAGAGCGACCGCGGGTGGCACGTGATCCGCGCGGACCAGCAGTCCCCCGCCGGGCAGTTGCCGTTCAAGGACGTGACTCCGCGGATTCGGGCGAGCTTGGAAGGGGAACGCAACGACCTCTTCGAAAGCACCCTGATGGACTCCCTCAAGCGTCAGTACGGAATCGTTCTGTTCCCCGACTCCGTGCAGGCCGCGCTCAATCCGGCGCGTTCGCCTGCCGAGCTCTTCGCGCAGGCCCAGGCCGACGTTTCCCCCCGAGACCGGATCGAGCTTTTCGAGCGGCTCATCTCGAAGTTTCCCAACGACAAGTCGGCCGTGCAGGCTGCCTTCATGATCGGATTCACGTACGCCGAGGAGCTGAAGGACTATCCCGCAGCGCGCGCGGCGTTCGAGAAATTTCTGCGGGAGCATCCCGATTCGGATCTCGTGCCGTCCGCGAAATGGATGATCGAGAACATGGGAAGCGGAACGCCTCCGCCTGGCGTGGGGTCGCCCTCGGGCGGCTCCCTCGAAGTGCTTCCCGCGCCCGGCGGCGATTCCAAGAACTCGAAGCCATGAGCATGATCCCGGTCCGCGTGGGCGGCCTCGCGATTGATGAGCGCACCAAGAGCCCGGTGGTCCTCTTGCAGGAGATCGAGGGCAACCGGGTGCTTCCCATCTGGATCGGCCCCATGGAAGCGAGCGCCATTCACATGGAGCTTCTCGGCAAGAAATACCAGCGTCCCCTCACGCACGATCTCATGATCAACATTCTCGAGGGATTGAACGCCAAGGTATCGCGCGTGGTCATCACCGACCTCAAGGACAGCACGTTTTTCGCCAACATCTATGTCGACGGCGGCACGGGTGCCGTCGCGGTCGACGCCCGTCCAAGCGACTCCATCGCGATCGCGCTGCGATCGCGGGCGCCCATTTTCATCATGGACAAGCTCTTCGAGAAATCGGTCGCGGAGAACATCGCCCCGCCCAAGACCGAGAGGACGGCCGAGGAGAAAGCCGAGGAGCTGAGGAAGTATCTCGAGGGGCTCAATCCGGAAGATTTCGGCAAATTCAATCCCGAGGAGCTATAGGCTCCCGGGCGTGGTCACCCGACCTCTCATCGCGGCCTTTCGGGGAATCTCGCCCAGGATTCCGGCGTCCGCATTCATCGCGCCCACCGCAACCGTGGTGGGCGACGTCGTTTTGGGGGAGGAGGCGAGCCTCTGGTACGGCGCGGTCGTCCGCGGGGACGTGGGAGCGATCCGAATCGGCTCGAGGAGCAACATTCAGGATGGATGCGTCCTGCACGTCACGGGCGGGGGCCAACCGCTTGTCGTGGGCGCGGAGGTGACGGTGGGGCATCGGGCGATCCTGCATGGGGCGACCGTCGAGGATCGCTGTCTGATCGGTATGGGCTCCGTGCTGCTGGACGGCTGTGTGATCGGAGAGGAATCTCTGGTGGCCGCAGGCAGCATCGTGCTCGAGGGCACCCGGGTCCCGCCCCGCTCCTTCGTCGCGGGGGTCCCCGCCCGGATCAAAGGACCCATTCCCGATGCCGTGCACGCGCGTCTCCGGGAATCCGCGGAAGGCTACGTCCGTCTCGCGCGCGAACACGCCGGGGTGCGCGATGCGGGCTGAGGGCCGCTCGGCGGCCGGCGCTCTCCTCGGGCTGGGGTTCTGCCTGGCGCTCGCGGTCGCTCTGCCCATCCGCCCCGCCGGGAGCGAAACGGCCGAGAAACGCTACCCCTCGAGCAAGGCGGCGGAATTGAAAGCCCGGCTGCTCGACCGCCCCGCCGCGGCCGAAGCGCCGTCCTGGGCGGCGCAGTACGTGGTCCAACCCGAAATCGACCGGCTCGACCCGGTCGCGCGGGCCGCGGAGCGAATCTGGGCCGCGCGGGTCGGTCTCGCCGCTGGGGCGCGGGGCGCCGAGCAGAAAAAGCTGCGCCAGATCCTGGCCTCCATGGAGGAGTGCCCACTCGACTCCCTCGCGCTCCGGCGGGCGGCCAGCGGCTTGGTCCGGATCGGTGTGGTGATCCCGCTCACGGGCCGTTTCGACCGCTACGGGAAGACGTTCGTCCAGGGCCTTCGGCTCGCCATGGAGGAGCACAATCGCGAGTGGGCGCCCAACCTCGCTCTCATCCTCCACGATTCCGAAGGAGACCCGCTCGTCGGTGCGCGCAAGGCGCGGTGGCTTCTTCGCGATCACGGCGTCTCGGTGATTATCGGGGAGCTGTTCAGCGCCAACACCGCTCCATTGGCGGCCGCGAGCCAAGTCGTGGGCGCGGTGCTGGTATCGCCATCGGCGACGAACGAACGGCTTGCGATCCTGGGGGACGCGGTTTTTCAGCTCCATCTTGGAAACGGGGTCCTGGCGCAGGCGCTGTCGCGGGCCCTCGCCAAGGATGCGCCGAAAAGCGCCGTGGGGCTCCTCGTCGCGGACACCCCTGAGGATTCCGCCAAAGCGGCGGCATTGCTCCCCTCGTGCAAGACCGCCGGCGTGGAGGTGGCGGGCACGGAGGTCATTGCGGAGAACGCGGTCGATCTGACCCGGGCGATCGCCTCGCTGCGCGAGAAGCACGCGGATGCGCTCGTTCTCCTGGTCCCGCCGCGTCTCGCCGGCATCGCCGCGGCGCAGCTCCCCACGGCCTGGCCCAAAGCGCGGGTCTTCGGACTCGACGACCTGGACCCTGCGGGGCTCAACGCCGAGGCCCGGGCGGCGCTCGAGGGGGCGACGTATTTCGCGGCGGACTACGTGATGACCGGGGCACCGCAGGACTCTTTCGAGACCCGATACAAGCACGCCTACGGTGAGCCGCCGACCCGGATGTCGGTCCGCGGGTACCTCGTCGGCCTCTCGGTCACCCGAGGCATCGAGCGTGGAAGCTTGAACGCCTCCATGTTGCGCGAGGCCCTCCGGGCGCAGCTCTACGATAGCGACGAGGGCCGCGCGCTTCGTGCCCTTCGCCCGCTGGTCCCCGCCGAGCCGGAGCGGTTCGTCATACGGGCAGGTAAGGCGACACAGGTGAGTCAGAATCCGCTATCCCCTTGAAAGGCTCGGCCGGCTTGGGCTAGGGTGGCGCCCGGTCTGGGAATGGAAAATTCCTTTGGACTCAAACACTTACGCCATGGAGGGTCACCATGATCCGGATCCCTAGGGTCCTACCCCTTTTCGCCCTCGCGCTGCTTCCCCTGGCGACGCTCCAGGGCTGTGCCAAGCGCGAAGGGGAAATCAAGGTCGGGGAATACGGCTCGCTTACCGGCAGCACCGCCACGTTTGGGATCTCCTCGAAGAACGGGATCGAGCTCTTCGTGGACAACCTGAACGCGCAGGGGGGCATTGCCGGGAAGAAAGTCCACGTGCTCGTGGAGGACGACCAGAGCAAACCCGAAGAGGCGGCGACCGCGGTGAACAAGCTCATCGCGCAGGACGGGGTCGTCTCGGTCCTGGGTGAGGTGGCGAGCAGCCGGAGTCTCGCGGCGGCTCCGATCTGCCAAAGCGCCGGGGTTCCGATGATCAGCCCTTCCTCCACGAATCCCCGCGTGACCGAGATCGGCGATCATATCTTCCGGGTCTGCTACATCGATCCGTTTCAGGGCATGGTGATCGCGAAATTCGCCAAGAACACGCTCCATTTCTCCAAGGCCGCGATTTTCCGGGACAACAAGAACGACTACAGCGTCGGCCTCGCGAATTTCTTCTCCGACGCCTTCCGCGGTATGGGCGGAACGATCGTGTCGGACGAGTCCTACAGCGAGGGGGATCAGGATTTCAAGGCGCAGCTCACCGTGATCAAGAGCAAGAAGCCCGAGTTCATCTTCATCCCCGGCTACTACACCGAAGTCGGCTTGATCGCGCGACAGGCGCGCGAGCTCGGGCTCAAGGTTCCGATGCTCGGCGGGGACGGCTGGGTCTCGGACCGGCTGCTGGAGATCGCTCAGGACGCGCTGAACGGCTCCTACCTCGTCAATCACTACTGGGAGCAGGACCCCAATCCCCTCGTCCAGGGATTCGTCCAGAGCTATCGCAAGCGATACAACGCCACCCCGGACGGGCTCGCCGCCTTGGCGTACGACGCCGCGGGCGTGCTGGCGAACGCGATGCAGCGGCTCTCGACGGAGAATCCCAAGGCGTTCGATACGCTGTCCGGCCCCCCGAATGCCGAGCAGAAGGCGGCCCGCGCCAAGCTGCGCGAGCTGATCGCCGCGACCCGCGATTACCCGGGGGTCACGGGGAAGATATCGCTCGACGAGCACCGAAACGCCGTGAAGCCGGCCGTCTTCCTCGGCATCGAGAACCGAGGCTACAAGTTCGTCGCCACGGTCGAGCCGTAGGCGCGGCCCCAAGGTCCCCGGTCACCCGGTGCAGGAGTTTTTTCAGCAGCTTGCGAACGGCGTCGCCTGGGGAAGCATCTATGCTCTGATCGCGCTCGGGTACACCATGGTCTACGGGATCCTGCGCCTCATCAACTTTGCGCACGGCGACGTGTACATGGTGGGGGCGTTCGCGGCCTATTTCCTGGCCCGCGCGCTGGGCGTCGGGACCGTCGTGAGCGCCTCGCCGCTCGTCGCCGCCGCGGTCCTCCTGGGTTCGATGGCGGCCTGCGCGGGGCTCGGGGTCCTGATCGAGCTCTTCGCCTACCGCCCGGTCCGCCGGTCTTCCAGGCTCACGGCCCTCATCACGGCCATCGGGGTCTCGCTCTTCCTCGAGAACGCCGGCATCCGTTTCTTCGGCGCCGATCCGAAGTTCTTCCCGCAAGTGATCGCTCCCCGCACCATCGCCCTCGCGGAGGGTGTCATCGTGACCAACCATCAGATCATGGTGGTTCTGGTCTCGGTGCTTCTCATGGTGGCGCTCACGCTCTTCATCCAGCGGACCCGCACCGGGAAGGCCATGCGGGCCGTCTCCTTCAACCGGGATGCCGCGAGCCTCATGGGCATCCCGGTCGATCGAATCATCACCATCACCTTCGCCATCGGTTCGGCGCTGGCCGCGGCGGCGGGATTCCTGGTGGGGCTCACGAACCCCAAGATCGAGCCTTTGATGGGCATCATGCCCGGCGTGAAGGCGTTCGTCGCGGCGGTGCTCGGCGGAATCGGGAGCATTCCCGGGGCCATGATCGGCGGGCTGGTGATGGGGATCTCCGAGTATCTGGTGGTGGGCTACCTCTCCTCCAGCTACCGCGACGCGATCGCTTTCGTGATCCTGATCATCGTGCTCTTGATCAAGCCGACCGGCCTCCTGGGTCGGAACGTGGCGGAGAAGGTGTGAGCCCGGCGCGCGGGTTGATCGGGACGGTCGCGGCGATCGCTCTCGTCTGGGGGATCGACTGGGTCGGCTCCCGGGTGCTGAATCCGTACATCTACCGGGTCCTCGTTCTCTGCTCGATCAACGTCATCCTGGCGCTGAGCCTGAATCTCGTGAACGGGATCACGGGGCAATTTTCGATCGGCCACGCGGGATTCATGGCGGTGGGCGCCTACGCCTCGGCTGCGTACACCGTGTACGCCGTTCCCCTGATGCTCGGGGCCCAGGGCTCGGCGGGCGGTTGGGTGACCGCGGCGGCGTTTCTTCTCGCGATCCTCGTCGGCGGGCTCGCGTCGGCGGTGGCGGGCTTCCTGGTCGGGCTCCCTTCGATGAGGCTTCGGGGGGATTATCTCGCGATCGTGACGCTCGGGTTCGGCGAGATCATCCGCGTGGTGATCCTGAATATCGACGCCGTGGGGGGCGCGCGAGGCTTCGCGGGCGTTCCGCAGCGCACGAGCCTCGCCTGGGTGCTCGGGGGCGCCTGGCTCACGTTCGCGCTGATCCGGAATCTCATGAGGTCCTATCACGGACGCGCCCTCCTCGCGATCCGCGAGGACGAGATCGCCGCGGAGGCCCTCGGCGTGCCCACGACGCGGTACAAGATCACCGCGTTCGTGATCGGGGCCTTCTTCGCGGGGATGGCGGGGGCGCTCTTCTCCCACTACACCTACCTCCATACGAACAGCTTCACGTTCATGAAATCGATCGAGGTCATCATCATGGTCGTCCTGGGCGGGATGGGGAGTCTGACCGGATCGATTCTGGGGGCGATCCTCCTGACCGCGCTCCCGGAGCTTCTTCGATTCGCGAGCGCCGAACGGCTCATCATCTACTCACTGCTTCTGATCCTGCTCATGATCGCACGTCCCCAGGGAATCCTGGGCCGCCGCGAAGTGTCCTTCCGGGCGTGGTTCCCGCGCCGCCGCTCGCGTCCGACCCCGGCGACATGAGCGAGTCCCTCCTTTCGCTGCGCCGGCTCGGGGTCACGTTCGGAGGGCTCAAGGCCGTTTCGAACCTCGACTACGACCTTCCGCGCGGGATGCTGGGCGGATTGATCGGCCCGAACGGCGCGGGGAAAACCACGGTCTTCAACGTGATCACCGGCGTCTATCGGCCGACCGAGGGAACGATCCTTCTCGAGGGGAAACCGATCCAGGGGCGTCCGACCAACGTGATCGCCCGGCGCGGAGTGGCGCGCACGTTCCAGAATCCGCGCCTCTTTTCGGATTTGACGTGCGTCGACAATGTACGCATCGCGTGCCACCTCCATTGCGGCACGGCCCTCGCCGACAGCATGCTCGCCACCTCCCGGTCGGCGCTCGAAGAGAGGGACATCCTGAGACGATCGGAGGAGCTGCTCGACTCCTTCGGGCTCACCAAGTACCGGGACAGTGAGGCCCGAAGCCTTCCCTACGGGGAGCAGCGACGGCTCGAGATCGCCCGCACACTGGCGACCGAGCCGAAGCTGCTCCTGCTCGACGAGCCCGCCGCGGGGATGAACCCCCAGGAGACGGAAGCGCTGATGCGGCTGGTTCACGACGTCCGGGACCGGTACGGTCTCACGGTTCTCCTGATCGAGCACGACATGAAAGTGGTCATGGGAATTTGCGAGAAGATCGCGGTGCTGGACTATGGCGAGAAGATCGCAGAAGGAACTCCGGAGGAGATCCGCCGGAACCCGAAGGTGATCGAGGCGTACCTGGGGGAGGAGCCATGAGCCTCCTCGAGCTGGAAGATCTTCACGTCCATTACGGGGCGATCCACGCCCTGAAGGGGATCTCGATCGCGGTCGAAGAGGGCGGGATCGTCACCCTGGTGGGCGCGAACGGCGCGGGGAAGAGCACGACCCTTCGGGCGATTTCGGGCCTCATCAAGCCGAGCGGCGGCGTGATCCGCTTCCGGGGGAAATCGCTCGTGGGAGTGAAGCCCCACGAGATCGTCCGGGCGGGGGTGTCCCACGTCCCCGAAGGCCGCATCGTATTCGCGAATCTGACGGTGCTCGACAATCTCGAGCTGGGCGCGTATCTGCGGAGGGACCGCGCCGGCTTCCACGAGGACTTGAAGAAAGTCTTCCGCCTCTTTCCGAGGCTCGAGGAACGGCGCCGCCAGGCGGCGGGCACGTTGAGCGGCGGGGAGCAACAAATGCTGGCGATCGGCCGCGCCCTCATGGCGAAGCCCACGCTCCTCCTGATGGACGAGCCCTCGCTGGGCCTGGCGCCGATCCTCGTGCGTGAGATTTTCTCGGTGATCCGCGAGATCCGCGCCCACGGCACCACGATCGTTCTGGTCGAGCAAAACGCCCGCCTCGCGCTCGCGACGGCGGATCAGGGTTACGTGCTCGAGACAGGCTCGGTTCGAATGTCCGATCGCGCCCAGGCGCTCCTGGAAAGTCCGTTCGTCCAGGCGGCCTACCTGGGCGGACCGGGCTGATGGGAGAGGAGCCCGCCATTCCCAAGCGCCTCGAGCTTCGATCGTTGCCCTCGGTCGGCTCCCTGCTCGAATCCAAGGAGATGGCCGAGCTTCAGGGGCTTGCGCCCCGCGGGGTGCTCGTCTCTGCGGCGCGCGAGGCGATCGCCGCCGCGCGCTCGGCGATCCGGCGCGCGGGTGGGGCCAAACGGGCTGGCCTTCCCGGGCGCGAGGCCATCCTGCGCGACGCGGTGCGGCGGGTCGGGGCGGCGGTCCGCCCGGCGTTTCACGCCGTGATCAACGCCACCGGAATCGTCCTCCATACGAACCTCGGACGTGCCGCGCTGGCGGAGGAGGCGGTTTCCGCCGTGGCCGAGGCCGCGCGGCGCTATACCAATCTGGAGCTCGACTTGGAGAGCGGGTCGCGCGGCTCGCGGATGGCGCATCTGGAACCGCTTGTCACCGAGCTTCTGGGCGCCGAGGCTGCGCTCGTCGTGAACAACAACGCGGCCGCGATGCTCCTCGCGCTGAACACCTTCTCCCTCGGCAAGGAGGCAATCGTCTCGCGCGGGCAGCTGGTCGAGATCGGCGGCTCCTTTCGAATTCCGGAAATCTTGGAGCGGGCGGGGGCCCGACTCCGCGAGGTCGGCACGACCAACAGGACCCGTCTCCGCGACTACGAGCGCGCCATCGGCCCCGAAACCGGGATGCTCCTCCGTGTCCACCCGAGCAATTTCGCGATGATAGGTTTCACGGAGGAGGTCACGCGGGAAGAGCTTACCGCGTTGAGCCGGAAGAAACGGCTGCCGCTCCTCGAGGATATCGGAAGCGGCGCGCTCATCGATTTCGGGCGATGGGGGTTGCCGGCGGAGCCGATCGCGCGCGAGGCCCTCGCGCAGGGCATGCCGCTTATTTGCTTCAGCGGCGACAAATTGCTCGGGGGCCCCCAGGCAGGAATCCTCGCGGGGCGAAGGGGTCTCGTCGCGTCGCTCAAGGCAAATCCTCTATCGCGCGCGCTCCGCGTGGACAAGCTCACGCTGGCGGCCCTGGAGGCGACCCTTCGTCTTTACCGCGATCCCGAGAAGCTCGCGGCCTCGATTCCAACCCTGCGCATGCTCGCCGAGCCCGCTGCGAGCGTCCGGGCGCGCGCCAAGGCGGTGCTTCGGGCGATCGGAGCGGATCGCGCTTCTCACAACCGCGTGGAGGTGGTAGCCTGCACAACCGAAGTGGGTGGAGGCGCGATGCCGCTCGCCCGCGTTCCCTCGTACGCCCTGGCGCTGCGTCCCGCGCGGGGCAAGGTCGAGCACCTAGCCCGCTCGCTCCGTACGGGTCCCGAGCCGGTGATTGGTCGGATCGAGTCGGGTCGGCTCCTTTTGGACCTCCGTACGGTGAGTCGCGGCGAACTTTCCAAGCTCGCCGCCTCGCTGCTGCGCGTGCTCGAGGAGGAACCCTGACGCCGTCCGCCGAATTGGAAGTCGAGCGGTATTCCGATCCCCAGAGCTTCGCGCGGGAAGTCAACCTCCCGCTCATCGGCACCGTTCGCGTGACCCCCGTCTTGTCCGGCGCCCCCGCCTCGACCTTCTTGGAGACCACCGATCGGGAAGGGTTGAGGCCGGCCATCGAGGTCCTGACCCAGACCCGCAAATCGCTCACGCTTCGGTCCCTCTTTCTGACCGGATTCCCGCACGATCCGGAATTCTTCGCCTCCGGATTGGCGCTCGCCCGCGAATGGAGCCGCCAGGGGCTCAAGGTGGCCGTCGTGGACCTTGATTATCGCCACCCGACGGTGGTCCGGCCGCGCCCCGATGCCAACGAGGGCTACGTGGACGCCCTCGAGTACGGCTGCTCCTTTCAGCGGATCGCGTGGGAGATTGTCGCCGACGGCCTTTGGTTGGTCGGCGCGGGGAGCCACCCTCCCGATGAGGAGCGGTTCGCCGAGCATCCCGACTGGGCCAGGGTCATGCGGATCTTCTCGTCACGTGTTGACGTGACGCTCTACCTGGCGCCTTTTCTCGACCGAAAGGGGTTTACGGGGCGTCTTTCCAAACGGATGGACGGGGTTCTCCTCCTCGCTTCGGTCGAGCGGGCGAGCCGGGCCGCCCTCCGGGATGCATTCCTCGAGCTGTGGGGCTCGGACGCGCCGATGATCGGTTGTCTCGGGATCGCGGTGCCGCATACGCGAGCCCCGAAGGTCGCCGGGGCAGCGGACGCGATCCCGTCGGAGAGCGTGGTAGCGCAGACGGAAATCCGTGCGACCGGAAGCCCGGAGCGCTCGGGGCCGGAGCGCTCGGGTCCGGAGCGCGCCGGCCCAGCCCCGCGGCGGCCGTCCGCGTCGCCTATGGCTGAGGAATCGAGCGACGTGGCGCCCCGCGCGCTCGTCACGAAGCTATCCGATGAAGTGAAGCAGGGCCGGCTGCCACCACGCGTGGGAATCCGCCTGAACTCGCGTACCCTGTTTTACGCCCTCGCGGCCATTCTGGTGCTCGAGGGAGCCTTTGCGATCTACCAGGTGGTGCACCACAGGACGCCCAGGGTCACGGGCGGCGGGGAAACGCTGCCGGCCGGCACGGAGCCGGTCCTTCCCGCGGATGTCGGCCCCGCAAAACCCCAAAAGGCTCCCCAAGCCGGTGCAACGGGTGCCGGGGTCGAAACCCCCGAGGCGAACCGGGCTTCGAACCCAGCGGCCGGCGCGCCCGGCTCGATCGAGGCGACCTCACCGCCCCCGGGTCTCGAGTCGGAGACGCCCGCGCCGGAGACGCACGCCCCCGCGCCTGCGCCGGAGACGTCCGCCTCCGCGCCCGCGCCATCACCGCCGGCAAGCGCGGGCCAGCCCGGAGCGCCCGAGGCGCGGCCCTATCGCGTCCACATCGCCTCGTTCCGTTCCCAGGCCAAGGTCCGCGACATGGTGAAAAGCCTCCGCGCGCGCGGCGTCAGCGCGTGGTACGCGGCCGCCGGCGATCAGCCGGGCTGGTATCGAGTGTTCGTCGGTCATTACGCAACCCACAGGGAAGCCGAGCGAAAGGCCTCGTGGCTGCTCGATCATGGCCTGGTGGATCGCGCCGTGGCGTATCCCGACAACGAGAGGTAACCCGTGTTCCTGAAGCGTCTCGACATCCAGGGCTTCAAGTCCTTCCCGCAGCGCATCCGCGTCGACTTCGGTCCGGGGATCACGTCGGTCGTGGGGCCGAACGGGAGCGGCAAGACCAACATCGTCGAAGCCATCCGCTGGGTGCTGGGCGAACAGAACATGAGGCACCTCCGCGGCGACACGCTGGAGGACGTGATCTTCACCGGCTCGGCCCAGCGAAAGCCTCTCGGCATGGCCGAGGTGTCGCTCACGATGTTCAACAACCGGGGGGTCCTGCCCGTCGAGTACACGGAAATCGCGATCTCGCGCCGTACGTTCCGCAACGGACAGAGCGAGTATTTCATCAACAGAAAACCCTGCCGCCTGCGCGACCTGCGCGACCTCTTTCTGGACACCGGGATGGGCTCCCACGCCTACTCCCTCATCGAACGAGGCATGGTCGACAACGTCCTCTCCGACGAGAGCGGCCACCGGCGCTTCCTGTTCGAGGAGGCGGCGGGAATCATGCGCTACAAGACCCGAAAGAAGGAGGCGCTCCAAAAGCTCGATCTGACCCTCGCCGATCTGACGCGCGTGAACGACGTCGTCGCCGAGATCGAGCGCGAGATTCGATCGCTCGCCCGGCAGGTGGGGAAGGCCCGGCGGTTCAATCGTCTGCGCGAGGAGATCAAGACGTTCGACCTGGGTCTGGCGAAGGAGGACTACGAACGCCTCGCCGGCGCCGGAGGCGCGTTGCACGAGCAGCAGGCCAGGGCCGAAGACCGCCGGGGCTCGCTCGCGGGCGTGCTCGCCCGGCACGAGGCGGAGCTGGAGCAGCTCAAGCTCGAGCTCCTGAAGCGAGAGGCGGAGGTGCGTCTCGCGCAGGAAGAGCTCGACGAGCGCGAAGCGCGCGGCGCGGCGCTCCTGAACGAAGTCGCCGTGCTCCGGGAGCGGCGCGCGGGGCTGCTCGAGAAGCTCGAGCACGCGCGCTCGGAAGGGGTGCGGCTCAAGGCCAGCTTGGAGGAGCTGAGACGCGCGAAGGAGAAGCTCGAGGAGGAACGAACGCGGCTGGGAGCGGCCCAGGCGGAGAAGGCGCGCGAGCTACTGGAATTGGATGCGGCGATCGAGGCGATGCTCCCGCAGCTCGAAGCCCGGCGCGAGGCCCTGCGGGAGCGAAAGCAGCTCTCGCTGGATCTGTTCCAGACCCGCGTGAAGCAGCAAAGCGCCGCGCAGAGCTGGGCGGAGAAGGAGAATGAGCTCACCCGAAAGAAGGGGCAGCTTCTCGAGGAATTGAAGGCGCTCGAACTCGAGGAGCGGTCGCTTGCCGAAACGCTGGAGGGTATCGGCCGCGCGGCGGACTCCTCCGCCGTGGAGGTGGAGCGGGCGCGCTCGCGCGTCGAAAGCGAAACCCGCGCGATCGCCGGGATCGAGGAGCAAATCCGCGTCCAGGACGAGTCGGAGAAACGGGCGCGCGAGGAATTTGCGGCGCTCGAATCACGCCGCGCCACCCTTCGCGAGCTCAAAGACCGCTACGAGGGCTACGACGAGAGCGTCCGCTCCTTGGTGGCCGGTCCGACCCGCCCCGCGCGGATCCTCGGGACGGTCGGCGACGTGTTGCACGCCTCCGGCGACTGGCTGGCCGCGCTCGAAGCCTCGCTCGGCGAGGCGGTCCAGTTCATCGTCGCGGAGCGCACGGAGGCGGCGCTCAAGGCGCTCAAGGCGCTGGAATCGGGCGGCGGAGGCCGCGCGACCTTTATCGCGCTGGACCGGCTTTCCTGGGCCCGCGCCGCCGAGATACCGGAGAAGGTGCTCGCGGCGCCGGGCGTCCACGGACTGCTGCTCGAACATGTCCGCTTCGAGCCGGGATTCGTGGCGCTGGCGTCCTTCCTGCTTTCGGGTGTGGTGGTCGTGGATTCGATCGAGGTCGGGTTGAAGCTCTTGGAACAGCATCGCGAGCTCAGGCTGCACTTCGTGACGCGGCACGGGGAGCACGTTCGGTCCCCGGGAATTTACCAGGGCGGAGGGGGACCCACGCGCGCGGGCTCGGTCCTGCGCCGCGAGGAGGAGCTGGAGCGGCTCGAAAAGGAGATCACGCGCTCCTCCGCCGAGCTCAAGACGGCGCTCACGCTCACGGAAACGCTGCGAGGGGGGCGGGTCGAGGCGCAGGCCGCGCTCGAGGACGCGAATCGCGAGCTTCGGGAAGCCGAGGAAGCCCAGCGCGCCGAGGAGGCGAGGCGCGCCGAGCATGAGATCAGGAAGGAAGCCGCCGTGCGCTCCCAGGCTGCGCTCCACGCGGCGCTCGGTGCCGTCGAGTCGGAGCTCAAAGCCGCCCTCGCCGAGGCCGAGATCGCCGGGCTCGCGCTCAAGTCCTCGGACGAGGAGCAAGGCCGTCTCGAGGCGGACGTGGCGCGCGAGGAGGCGGGGATGCGCGAGCTGGAGGAGGAGCGCGCGCGTCTCGGCGCGCGGCACGCGGACCTGCGAATCGAGACGACCCGCGCGGAGGCCGCCTTCGAGGCAAGCCTCGGCGAGATCGAGCGGATTCGGCTCAGCGCCGAGGAAGCGGAGCGCGAGATCCGCGCGCGAAGCGAAGAAGGGGCCGAGACGGAACGGCGAATTCGTGAGGCCCAAGAGGAGGGCGAGCGCAAGGAGCGGGATCTGGAGGGGGAGATCGCGCTCAAGGCGGAGAAGGACCGGGCGGTCCAGGCTTCTCGGGAGCGGTTCGGGGGAGTGAAGGGCGCGGCCGACGATCTCGAGATCAAGGCCCGCGACAGCCGCCGGGAGCTGAACGAGCTGACCGAACGGCTCCACCGGGCGGAGCTCGAGCACGCCGAGTCCGAATCGGAAATGCGCGTCCTGGTCGAGCGCGTCCGAAACGAGTACGAGCTGGACCTCGCGACCTGGACCGAGCCGCCGGCGGGGGTCGCCGCGGGCCCCGGCCCCCTCGCGGAGCTGGAAGATGTGGACTTCGAAGGGGAAGAAGGGCAGGTGTCGGATGAAGCGATTGTGACCCGCGCGGTCGAAGGGCCGGGCCCGGGCGCCGGGTCCCCGCCCGCTTCACGCCAGGAACGTCGCGAGCGCCTGCGTCTCTTACAAGAGAAGCTCCGTTCCCTGGGCCCCGTCAATCTTCTCGCGATGCAGGACTACGAGGAGCGCCGGCAGCGCCTCTCCTTCCTCACCGGCCAGCGCAAGGACCTCGACGAGGCGCGGCAGTCGCTCCTCGAGGCGATCCAGAAGATCAACCGGACCGCCTCGGAGCTGTTTCAAAAAACCTTCGGCGAGGTGAACGAGAACTTCCAAAAGGTGTTCCGCACGCTCTTCGAAGGGGGCGAGGCGGCGCTCACCCTGAGCGGGGACGATC
This sequence comes from Candidatus Eisenbacteria bacterium, assembly GCA_005893275.1. Classification (NCBI taxonomy): domain Bacteria; phylum Candidatus Eiseniibacteriota; species Candidatus Eiseniibacteriota bacterium. Next base: position 39,831 of record VBOW01000020.1, read on the forward strand.
CGCTCGAGGCGGAAATCGAGATCCTCGCGCGCCCGCGCGGGAAGAAGCCGCAGTCGCTCTCGCTCCTTTCCGGCGGCGAGAAGGCTCTGACCGCGATCGCCCTCCTCTTCGCGATCTATCTGGTCAAGCCCAGCCCCTTCTGCATCCTCGACGAGGTGGACGCGCCGCTCGACGACGCCAACATCGACCGCTTCGTTCTCCTGCTTCGGGAGTTCAGCCAGAACACCCAGTTCATCGTCGTGACGCACAACAAGAAGACGATGGAGGTCGCGGACTGCCTCTACGGGGTCACGATGGAGGAGCCGGGTGTCTCGAAGCTGGTCTCCGTCCGCTGGAATACCGAAGCGGCTCGCGAATCCGAGCCCGAAGAGGAGCGGGAGTTGGCGCGGGCGGAAACGTAGATCCTCGGTCGTGCCGTTCCTCGGGAAGATCACCCAGGGCCTCAAGAAGACCCGCGACGTGCTCTTCGGGCAGGCGGCCGCCGTGTTCCAGCGCGGCCGCGACCTGAGCGCGGAGGACTACGAGGCGCTCGAGACGGCGCTTCTTCGCGCCGACGTCGGGCCTTCCACGACGGACAAGATCCTCGACGGGGTCAAGCGGCGGCTCCGCGACGCGTCGTTCGCGGGAGACGCGCAGGAGGCGCTGGGCGCGGAGATCGAAGGGATTCTCGCGGGGGGGAGCGATGAATTGGGTTCGGGCTCAAAGCAACGACCAGCTCCTCGCTCCCTGGACGCGACCCCCTACGTGATCCTCGTCGTCGGCGTCAACGGATCCGGGAAGACGACGAGCATCGCCAAGCTCGCGAGCCGCTTCAAGGAAGCCGGAGATTCGGTTCTTCTCGTCGCGTGTGACACCTTTCGGGCCGCGGCGGCGGATCAGCTCGAGGTCTGGGCCGCGCGGGCTCGTGTGGAAATCGTGAAGCAAAGACCGGGGGCCGACCCCGCCGCGGTCGCCTTCGACGGAATGGCCCGCGCGAGGACCCGCGGCATCGCGCGCGTTCTGGTCGACACCGCGGGAAGGCTTCACGTGAAGGTCAATCTCATGGAAGAAGTGAAGAAGATCCGGCGCGTGATCGAGCAGCAGATTCCCGGCGCGCCGCACGAAGTGCTGCTCGTGCTCGACGCGACCACGGGGCAGAACGGGGTGAGCCAGGCGCGCGAGTTCCATCACGCGCTCGGCGTCACGGGGCTCGTGCTCGCGAAGCTCGACGGGAGCGCGAAGGGGGGCGTGGTGCTTGCCATCGCCGATACGCTCAAGCTTCCGATCCGCTGGGTGGGCGTGGGGGAGGGCATGGGGGATCTCGTGCCCTTCGACGCGGCCGAGTTCGCGCGGGCGCTCGTCACCCCGTAGGGCTCGCGCGCCGCCCCTCGCCTACGGCACCCTCGCCGAACACCACCTGGTTTTTCCCCAGGGATTTCGCCTGGCGGAGATTGACGTTCGCCCGGTTCCAGAGCTCGTGTGAAATTTTCTCGCGTCCGCCGGCATCCAGCCCGCGCGTGCGGTCGGCGCCGAGCGAGACGTCGGCCGGGAACATGGCCCCTCCGAGGCTCATCGTGACCCGCACCGCGTTCTCACGCCCCTCCATCGTGGGGACCACGATCGCGAGGTTTTGAATCTTGAGCCTCAGCCGCTCGCAGATGTCGCGTGCCTCCGTGGGTGTCGTCTCGGCGCTCAGGATGAGCGCGAATTCCTCGCCCCCCCATCGCGCGACCGTGTCGAAGGGTCTCACGCTCGACGCGAGCATTTGCGATACGTCGCGGAGGACGGCGTTTCCCGCCTCATAGCCGTAGAGGTCGTTCAGCTGCTTGAAATTGTCGAGATCCCCGATCACGAGCGACATCGGCCGGCCTTCGCGATAGGCGCGGGCGATCTCGCGGTCGAGCTGGCGGCCGAAATAGGGCCGATTGTAGACGCCGGTCAGCTCGTCGATCATCACGAGCATCCCGAGCTTCTTGAGCGTGACAAGAAGGTCGGTCGCATGCTCGGCGACCACGCTCAGGAGCCCCATTCTTTCCTCGGAGAAGAATTCGGGCGTTCGGCTCCATGCCTCCAAAACATAGAGAAAGGGCGTCCCCGGCTCGCCGACCCGCGCCATCGCGAGCGAGCGAAAACCATCCGGCGGGCTCGGCTGCTCGTACGGCGCGATCGCGACGTGCATGGTCGCGTCCATCGCTTCCGCATCGATCATGACGCGCACGTATCCCGGCTTTGCCAGATCTTCGACGTAAACGGGAAGGGCGCGTCGGCCGACCCAATTCTCCGCGATCGTTCGGTTCCACGGCCCCCCCTCGCTCACCGGCTGGGCGTACCGCGTGTCGAAGCCGCGCGCCAGCGAATAGAGGCGCGTCTCGTCGCATTCGAGGATCTTCGTGGCCGAAAGCTGGATCGTGCGAAGGATATCCGCGGGGTCGGTCTGGAGGTATTCGGCATTGCGCTCGTCGCGGGTGAAGAGCTTCCGCTCCACCGCAATCAGGTGCGAGATCACCCGGTACAGAAGGCGGCTCCGGGTTTGCCAGTGGGGTTTCGAAGCGCGGACGAGTTTCTCGTCCCCCGGGGCGCGTCGTTCCGCCGCCGCAAGAAGGAAGGATTCGCCGGAGCCCGGCGTGCGGTACCGGACGTAGGCTTTCCCGTCGCGCTGAAAGCGGTCGACGCTCTCGAGAAGACCGGCCTCGATCAGCCGCTCTGCAATCTCGTAGGTGATCTCATCCCGGCGACCCGCGTCCAGGTCCCCGAGGGCGAGGTCGATCGGGCGCTTCCCTTCGAGGGGGGATTCTTCATGAAGGCGGAGCGAGGAAAAAATTGCCGTACGGATGCGCTGGGATTCGTTCATTCCCTACGGTCTCGGGTGCCGCGCGATGATGATCGGGAATCGTTCAGCTATAATCCACCTAATTATAGCATGCATTGGCCGCTCCCAGGCCGGGGGGCATGCCCTCGGCTTCCGAATGGGCCCTCTAAGGCCTTTTTGCGGTTGATTTTGGCTCTTCGTTGTGCTAGCTTCCAACAGGTAGCCGGTTCGCCTGCCCAAAGGAAGGGTGCGCATGGCTCCAATCGGTCCAAACGATGATCGGACGGCGGTGCCTGCCGACACTCCGTCCCTGGAATTCCCCCCGCCAAAGTCCCCTTTCATTCATTCCGTCCGAAAAGAGCGCGACGTGGAATCGTCTATCGCTCGGGAGCGTTCATTATGGGTCGATCACATGGTTCCGGGGAATCCCCTCCCCAGCACGGAAACGCACGGGCCGGAATCGCGGGGGTGGCGCCGATGATGACGCTTCGCAACCGGCTGATTCGTTTCGGATTTCTCCTGGGCCTGCTGGCGGTTCTGGCGTTCGGGACCTCCTTCGGGCCGACCCAGGCTCTAGCCAGACCGGCCGGCACGGGCGGGCCGGACGGCGAGCCCTACACCGGCGATCCAACCGGGGACGATCTGCCCAGCCCGACCCCGAAACCGCTCGCGCGCGTCGCGAAGCTCGGCGTGGAAGATACCCATGCGACGAAGGGTGCGCTCGTATTGCGCTACGGAGGGTTCGATTCGTCCAACCGCTGGAGTCTCTATTTCAGCATCTTGGTCCGCCTCGGCCTGCGCTAGGCGGCGAGAAGGAGCGACCGACCGGGGGGCGGGCGCAAAGCCCGCTCCCATAAGCTCATGATTCACGACCACGCACACGGATTCGATGCGGCGACGCTCCAGCGGCGCCTGGACGAGCTGATCGGACACGCCCGCTTCGGCGCGGCGCTCGACCTGATCGCGGAGTTCCAGGGCCGCGGCCCGCTGCCTTCCGAGATCGAGCACCCGATCCACCTCGCGCGCTGCCGCGCCCTGCTCGGTCTCGGAAGGTGGCGCGAGGTTGCCGACCTCGCCGAGAAAAAACTCGAAGAGTTGTACGCGCTGCGTCCGGAGGACAAGAGGCCCATCCTCGAATACCACATCGCCGCGGGACGCGCGGTGTGGCGGATCGGCCGTCCATCCAGGGCCGAGGAGCACTTCCGCGCCGCCTACCATATCAGCCGCTGGGATTTCGAAGACCTCGAGGCGATGCTTCGAAGCAGGAATCTGCTCGGCCTCTGCTTCCTCGGCGCCGGCGAGATCCAGCGCGCCGTGGGCGAGTTCGCCCGCGGCCAGCTCCAGGCACGCGGTGCCGGGCTCTACCATGAAGAGGCGAACTTCTCGCTCAACTTGAGCATCGCCCTGGCGAAGCTTGGCCGATTCGAGCAAGCGGACCAGGAGCTCTCCCGCGCGCGCTCCCTGTTTGGCGAGCGCGGGCACTCCCGGGGCAAGGTTCAGACGCGGCTTTGTCTCGGGCAGCATCTCCGCATCCGAGGGGACCTGCGCGACGCGGAATCCCATATCCGCGGCGCGCTCTCGGAAGCGGAGGAGCACGGCTTTGAGCGCGAGCATGTCATCGCCCTCGAATACCTCGGGGACATCGCGCTCGATCAATTCGACAACCAGGCTGCGATCGAACGCTACGACCAGGCCCTTCTGCTCGCGGAAAGGCTCGCGCCCGAAGGGGACTTGATTCCGGAGCTCTGTCGCCGGATTGCCGAGGTCCACGTTCGCATCGGCGAGCCGAATCGCGCCCTCATTACATGCGAGCGGGGCCTCCGCATCGCGCGGCGGATCAACGACCGCTTCGAGGAGGCCGCCACCTGCCGCGTCATGGCCATGGCCCATCAGATTCTCGGGCATCGGGAGCGCGCGCTCCGGGCGGCCCGGGAGGGCATCCAACTCCTGCGCAAGATCGAGGCGATGTACGAGCTGACCCGCATCCTTGTCTGGAGCGGTGAAGCGCAGCTCGCGGGAAGGGATCCCGAGGAACGCGGCGTCGCGCGCGACCATCTCTGGGAGGCACGCAGCCTCGCGATGACGATGAACCTCGAGCGCTGGGTCGAGCGCATCGAGAAGGTGCTGGGCGTGGATCTCGAACCCGCGCCGCCCAGGCCCGCGTTCCGAGGCGTTCCCACCGACGCAATGCCCGCGGGAGCGGAGCCCGAGTGCTTCCGTTTCGGCATCGTCACGCAGGATCCAAGGATCACCGAGCTGATCCGGATCCTCGAGCGCGCCGCCAGCAGCCGGCTGCCCATCCTCATCCTCGGCGAGAAGGGAAGCGGGCGGGAGCTTCTGGCCCGCGCCGCGCATGAGCTGGGAGACCGCAGGGACCGGCCTTTCGTCGTGGGCCGGTGCTCGACGCTTCCCGACGGCCACCTGGATGCCGACCTCTTCGGACACGATCGTGGCGGCGGGCCCGGAGCCGGCGCGCCGAGGGTGGGCCTCTTCGAAGGGGCGGACGGCGGGCTGATGTACCTGGACGAGGTGAGCGAGCTTCTCGTCGGCGCCCAGGCGAAGCTTCTTCGGGTGATCGAGATGGGCGAGCTGCGCCGCGTGGGTGCGGCGGGCGTACGCCACGTGGACGTCCGCGTGATCGCGGCTTCCACGAAGGACCTCGGTGGTCTGGTGCGCCGGGGTCTCTTCCGGGACGACCTCTACTACCGTCTGAACGGGATCCGCCTCGAGGTTCCGCCGCTCCGCGATCGGATCGAGGATGTGGAACTGATCGGACGGTACTTGCTGGAACGGGCCTGCGCACAGGCGAAGAAGCGCGTGGCCTTCACCGCGGACGTCTGGGCCCAGTTCCGGAGCCATACGTGGCCCGGCAACGTGGAGGAGTTGAGGGGCACCATCGACCGCGCGGTCGCGCTCGCGAGAGACGGGGACCTGATCGGAGCCGAGCTGATCCCGCTCCGGCCCGCGCGGCGCCCGGCGCGCGTCCCGACCGGATCGCCGGAGCCCTCGCGCGGCGAGAATCGGAGTGAGCGGGAGCGGATCGTGACGGCGCTTCGAGCGCACCGCGGCAACCAGTCCGAAGCCGCCCGCAGCCTGGGCGGGATGAAGCGGACCACGCTCTTATACAAGATGAAGAAACTCGATATCCGCCCCGAGGAGTATGGCTCCACCCCTTGACCCTCCGGCCGTGCCCCGCCTATAATCGGGTCGTAGTCTAACCAGCCGACTTTCAATACCTTGTGGCAGCCGAGGCGGCGCGTCCGTGCCTTCTTCGGCGTGCCGATCTCCATCGACCCCCTGGGAGCGACGCATGATCTCCGAGCTGATGAAGGGCCTTTCGATCACGCTGTCGCATTTTTTCAAGAAGCCGGTGACGCTCCGCTATCCCGAGGTGAGGATGGAGATGTTTCCCAGATTTCGCGGCTTGCACGAGCTTCACCGCTACGAAAACGGGCTCGAGCGCTGCGTCTGCTGCGGGCTTTGCGCCGCGGTGTGCCCGGCCGACGCGATCTACATGGAGGCAGCGGAAAACTCGGAAACGGAGCGCTATTCGGCGGGGGAGCGTTATGCCAAGCGATACGAAATCGACATGCTGCGATGCATCTTTTGCGGATACTGCGAGGAGGCGTGTCCGGAAGACGCGATCTTCCTCGGACATAATTTCGAACTCTCCGACTACTCGCGGGATTCCTTCATCTACTCCAAGGAGCAGCTCTTAGTGCCTGTCGGCACGACCCACACTCCCGGCATCGTGCGCGGGCGCTAGCCGGCTCAAGGCGCGAGGGGGCGCGAGTGCTCGAGGGCTGGATCCTCGCTCTTGGCTTCGGCTTGGTCGCCGGCCTCGCGAATGTCGCCGGCGGGTTGCTCGCGCTGAGTCAGCGGAGCTGGGACCGTGTCCGGCAGAGCTATTTCGTGGCCGCGGGCGCAGGCTTCATGCTGGCCGCGGTCCTGCTGCGGATGACCCCGGAGAGCTATCGACTCGCCGCCGGGCAGGGGCACCCGGGAATCACCGTCGGGACCCTTCTGCTCCTGGGATACCTTTGCGTACACGCCGCCGAGCACGTGCTCGTGGGCCACTTCCATTTCGGTGAGGAGACCCACCACGAGCACTGGGTCGAGCCGGTCGTGGGGACCACGGCGCTCCTGGGTCTTCTTCTCCACGCCTTTTTCGATGGGGTCTCGATCGGCTCGGGGTTCCTCGTGCAGCCGGGGCTGGGAATCCTCGTCGCGATCGCCATCCTCTTGCACAAGATCCCCGAGGGCTTCACGGTCGCGTCGATCATGACCGCCGCGGGGCGCTCGCCGCGCGAGGCCGGATTGAGCGCAACCTGGCTCGGGCTGGCGACCCTTTGCGGCGTGGCGACGATCTCGCTCTGGTCCGGGCTCGTACGCTTCGCGCTCCCGTTCTCGGCGGGGGCCGCGCTTTATGTCGCGGCTTCGGATCTGATCCCGGCGGTGAACGAGACCAAGGGGATCCGTATGGCCCTCTGGGTGTTCGGGGGCGTGATCTTTTTCTACGCGACCGAGGCGCTCCTCGATTCCCTGGGGTTCTAATTGACGGCGTGACGGGTGGCTGTTAAATTAACGCTGGTCGGCTTTCCTGAGATGGCACAAGAGCTTGGCCGGTTCCCCGGCCGGGCCATGAAAGGCGTGATGGCATGGGCTTGGAAGAGCTGGTTCCGGACGGAATCCTCACCACAACCGTCGAGAAGATGATCAACTGGGCGCGCCGGTCCTCGCTTTGGCCGGCGACCTTCGGGCTGGCGTGTTGCGCCATCGAGATGATGGCCACGAGCGCGTCGCGCTACGACCTTGCCCGGTTTGGAGCCGAGGTGTTCCGCGCGTCTCCCCGGCAGGCGGATCTCATGATCGTCGCCGGACGCGTGAGCAAGAAAATGGCGCCGGTCCTGAAGCGGATTTACGACCAGATGCCCGAGCCGAAGTGGGTCATCTCGATGGGGGCGTGTGCCTCGTGCGGAGGAATTTTCAACAACTACGCGATCGTCCAGGGAGTCGATACGGTCGTGCCGGTGGACGTCTACGTCCCCGGGTGCCCGCCGCGTCCGGAGGCGCTCATCTACGGAATCATGAAGCTCCAGGAGAAGATTGACAAACAGCGCCTGAAGCAGGCTCCCCCCGTGGCCGAGAGCGAGCCTCCGCGCATCGCGACCGAAACGAGCAGCGCCACCGCCTGACCCGATGGCCACAGCGATTTCTCCCGAATTCAAGACCATCACGATCAACATGGGGCCGCAGCACCCCTCGACCCACGGGGTGCTGCGCCTCGTGATCGAGCTGGACGGCGAGACCGTGGTTTCCCTGAAACCGGTGATCGGTTATCTCCACACCGGCATGGAGAAAACCATGGAATCGAAGAACTACCACAAGTCGATCACCGTGACCGATCGGATGGACTACCTCTCGCCCCTCGGGAACAACATGGCGTACGTGGGCGCCGTCGAAAAGCTCATGAACCTCGAGCTTCCGGAGCGCGCGCAGGTGCTGCGGGTCATCCTGCTCGAGCTGACCCGCATCTCCTCTCATCTGGTCTGGCTGGGGACCCACGCGATCGATCTGGGCGCGATGAGCGTTTTTCTCTATTGCTTCCGCGAACGGGAGAAGCTCCTCGACGTGAACGACATGGTCGCCGGCTCCCGGCTCACGCCGAGTTACTTCCGCGTGGGAGGATTTTTCCAGGACGTCCCGGACACGTTCGTGCCTCATGTCAGCAAGTTCCTGGACGAGTTTCCGATCGCCCTCGGCGAGTACCAAGATCTTCTCACCAAAAATCGCATCTGGATGAAGCGGACGATCGGCGTGGGGGTCATCAGCGCGGAGCAGGCGATCGATCTCGCGGTCACGGGGCCCACCCTCCGCGGCAGCGGAGTCCGCTACGACGTCCGCAGGGCGCAACCCTACAGCGGTTATGAGACCTACGACTTCGAGGTGCCGCTCGGGCGAAACGGCGACGTGTACGATCGCTTTCTATGCCGGATCGAGGAGATGAAGCAGTCGCTCTCGATCGTGCGCCAAGGTCTGGATCGTCTCCGGCCCGGGCCGGTGCGGTGTGATAACCCCTACCTCTTTCCGGCGGATCGGACCGACGTGAAGCTCAACATGGAGGAGCTGATCTATCACTTCAAGATCATGTCGGAGGGGTATAGCGCTCCTCCCGGCGACGCGTACTTCGCGATCGAATCCCCGAAAGGGGAGCTCGGCTTCTATGTCGTGAGCGATGGGGGACCGATTCCCCACAGGACGCGGGTACGACCCCCGTCGTTCATCAATCTGCAGGCGCTCGAGGACATGTGTGTCGGGCGCATGGTGGCCGACACGGTGGCGTGCATCGGGAGCATCGACATCGTTCTGGGCGAGGTGGACCGCTGACATGCTGACCGCGACGTTCGAGCCCGTCCTCACCAAGACCATGGGATACCCGGACTCTCACACGCTCGAGGTGTACAAGAAACACGGCGGGTACGAGGCGCTCGACATGGCGCTTCAGAAGCAGCCCGATGAAATCATCGACATGGTGAAGCGGTCGGGGCTGCGCGGCCGGGGCGGCGCAGGATTCCCGACGGGTACCAAGTGGGGGTTCGTCCCGAAATCAATCGACAGGCCGAAGTACATGTGCGTGAACGCGGACGAGAGCGAGCCGGGCGCGTTCAAGGACCGGCTCATCTGCCAGAAGGATCCGCACCAGCTTCTGGAGGGAACGCTGATCGGCTCCTACGCGATCGGGGCGAACCGCGCCTACATCTACATCCGGGGGGAGTTCGCGCACGAGGCGCGCCTGCTCGAGGAAGCCATCGAGGAGGCTCGCGGGGCGGGCCTCGTCGGCAGGGATATCCTGGGCTCCGGCTGGTCGTGCGAGGTCACGATGTACGTGGGCGCGGGCGCCTACATCTGCGGTGAAGAGACCGGGCTCATCGAATCGCTCGAGGGAAAGCGCGGGTGGCCGCGTCTCAAGCCGCCCTTCCCGGCGGTCGTAGGGCTCTTCGGCTGCCCGACCGTCGTGAACAACGTGGAGACCCTGGCGTGCGTGCCTCACATCGTGAAGCGCGGCTGGGAGTGGTTCGGCTCGATCGGCCCCGAGCGGAACAGCGGCCCCAAGCTCTACGGCCTGAGCGGCCATGTCAACAATCCCGGTGTCTACGAGCTGCCGATGGGGGTTTCCCTGCGCGAGCTGATCGACGAGTACGGTGGGGGCGTCCCGGGGGGCCGGCCGGTGAAGGGGGTCATCCCCGGCGGCGCGTCCTGCCCGGTCCTCCGCGGCGATGAAATCGACCTCTCGATGGATTTCGATTCCCTGACGAGGGCCGGATCGCTTTTCGGGACGGGCACGCCGATCGTCATGGACGACACGACGTGCATGGTCCGCGCGGCGTGGATCACGGCAAGATTTTTCGCGCACGAGTCGTGCGGCCAATGCACTCCGTGCCGCGAGGGATGTGGTTGGATGCAGCGCCTGCTCTGGAAGATCGAAACGGGCGAGGGGGAGGAACGCGACCTGGATACGCTTCTCTCCGTCACCGATCAGATCGAAGGGAACACGATCTGCGCTCTGGGTGACGCGGCCGCGTGGCCCGCCCGCGGCTTTGCGAAGAAGTACCGGGAGGAGTTCCTCCAGCACATCCGCGAGAAGCGCTGCCCCCTGAGCGGCGGCTCGCTCCACTAGAGGGTCGGATGGCTCCTGTAACCATCAAGGTCGACGGGCGGGAGGTCTCGGTCGAGAAGGGCACGAATCTCATCGAGGCCGCGAAGAAGGCGGGGGTCTTCGTGCCGCATTTCTGCTACCACCCCGGGCTGCCCGTGGTCGGAGTGTGTCGGATCTGCCTCTGCGAGCTCGAGGGACGCCCGAAGCTTGTCGCGGGGTGTGCGACCCCGGCCGAGGAGGGAATGCACATCATCACCCGCTCTCCCAAAGTGGCCGACGCGCGCCGGGCCGTCATGGAATTCCTGCTCATCCATCATCCGCTCGATTGCCCCATGTGCGACAAGGGCGGAGAGTGCACGTTACAGGACTACACGATGCTCATGGGCCCGGCGCGGAGCCGGTTCAAGTTCGAGAAGATCACCTGGCCCGAAGAGGACGTGGGCGGGAAGCTCGTTCTGAACAAGAACCGCTGCATTCTCTGCATGCGCTGCGTCAACCTCTGCAAGGAGGTCGCCGGGCTGGACGAGATCGCGGTCCTGAATCGCGGGGAACAGACCTACATCGGAACGGTCGACGGGAGAAAGATCGAGAACGAGCTCGCGGGGAACATCGCGGATATCTGTCCCGTCGGCGCCCTGACCAGCAAGGACTTCCGTTTCCGAGCGCGCCCCTGGGAGCTCGCCAACACGCCCTCGGTCTGCCCGCACTGCTCCAAAGGATGCAACATCACCGTGGGGTACCATCCGCGCAAGAACGAGATCCTCCGCATCACGGCACGCACGAACATGGACGTGAACCAGTGGTGGATCTGCGACCGTGGCCGCGGTGGCTTCCATTTCGTCCACGATTCCAAGCGGCTTCTCGCCCCGGCGCGCGGGGCGAACGGTAACTCCCGGAGTGTCGCGTGGAAGCAAGCGATCCTGGAAATCGCCCAATCCTTGAGGGATATCATCGTTCGTCACGGCGCGCGCGCGGTCGGGGTCGTCGGATCCGGGACGATGACGAACGAGGAGTGCTACCTCGCCCGGGCCGTCTTCAAGGACGGGCTCGGCGTCTCGAATCTCGACTTCCCCCCGAGACCCCAGCAGGAGGTCGTCTACAAGCAATTCACGATCGAAGGGGACAAGGATCCGAACGCGCGGGGCGCCGCGCTCTGCGGCATGGCACCGGGAGCGAGCGGCCTCGGTGTCCGCGACATGATGCGCGCCGCCGCCGAGGGCACGATCAAAGCGCTCGTGTTCCTCCGCGGAGGCCCGCTCGATCTCTTCGGCGATCCTGCGATCGTGGAGCGCGCGCTCAAGAAGGTGGACCTGCTGCTGGTGATCGATTTCACTCCTTCGCCGGTCTCCGAACGGGCGCACTGGGTTCTGCCGGGAGTCACGTTCGCCGAGAAGGAAGGGACCTTCACCAACTCGAAGGGGCGCGTCCAGCGCATTCGGAAGATCCTCACGATCCGCGGAGACACCCGCGAAGACTGGCGTATTCTCCAAGATTTGGGCATGGCGCTCGGCGTCTTGCCCGCGAGCGATCCCGATCCGGAGCGGGTATTCCTCCGGCTTGCCCAAGCAGTCCCCGCATTCTCGGGACTCTCGTACGCCACCCTGGGAGAGCTTGGTGCGCCGATCGCCGCCGCGACGGCGGACGTCGCCGTGGGGTGACGCCCGGCGCCGCCGCCCGATCCTCCACGCGCTGCCCAAGACCGACCTTCATGTTCACCTGGACGGATCCATCCGTCCCAAGTCGCTCTTCGCGCTGGCGAAGGACCAGGGCGTCCGCCTCGAGGTGCGGGGCGAGGCCGAGCTTCGGAGCTTCCTTCACAGGCTGACCGCGGGGGTCAGCCTCCCGACCTACCTCAAGGCGTTCGACTTGACGCTCTCGATCTTGCAAGAGCGAGAAGCGCTCGAGCGCGTCGCCTTCGAGCTGGCCGAGGATGCGCACCTCGAAAATATCCGCTACATGGAGGTCCGTTACTGCCCGGCGCTCCACGTGAGGCACGGGCTCGAGCTCCACGACACCGTCGACGCCGTGTTGCGGGGGCTCTCCGAGGCGGGACGGAACTACGGGATCAGGACCGGCACGATCATCTGCGGCATCCGGCACCTGAGCCCGAAGCTCTCCTTGGAGCTGGCCGATTTGGCCGTGGCCTACGTCGGACGCGGGGTGGTCGGCTTCGACCTGGCCGGCGCGGAGAAGGACTACCCCGCGAAGGCGCATCGGGAGGCCTTCGACCGGGTCTTGCGCAACAACGTCAACGTGACCGTCCACGCGGGCGAGGCGTTTGGGCCCGGGAGCATCCGCCAGGCGCTCCATCACCTGGGGGCGCATCGGATCGGCCATGGGACGCGGCTCCGCGAGGACCGGATGACCCTCGACTATGTGAACGACCACCGCATCCCGCTCGAGATGTGCCTCACCTCCAACGTGCAGACCAAGGCCACTCCTTCCTTCGAGGAGCACCCCTTTCGCGATTACCTCAGGCTGGGCGTCCGCGTCACGCTCAATACCGACAACAGGCTCGTCTCCTCGACGACGATGACCGACGAGCTGGATCGGGCCGTGCGCACGTTCGCGCTGAGCCCGATGGACGTCCGGCAAGTCCTCATGAACGGGTTCAAATCCGCTTTCGTGCCGTACCAGGACAAGGGGGCTTTCTTGCGAGATGCTGTCTTGGAGATCGACCGGGAGCTCACGCGCGCCCGGATCGCGACCGGTGAATCGGAACGCGACCTTCTGTGAGTCGCGGCATCCAAAATCCCGTGGGGGCCCTTGAATGAGCCGGCCGGGTCCCCTAGTATGAGATCGGTGAGGATCAAATCATGAATCAGATGGGTCGTGCGGCGGGGCCTCTCCCTTCGGTGTCGGGGCGTCGTAGCCCTGTTCCTATCTTGCATGTGGCAACGGGGTTCTGGGCCAGTCAGGCGCTCTTGACCGCTGTGGATCTCAAGGTTTTCACCCTTCTCTTCGGCGGCCCCAGGACCGCCCCCGATATCGCCCAGGAGACGGGCTCCAATCCGGTGGCGATGGAAGCGCTCCTGGACGCGAACTGTGCGCTGGGGTTTCTTCATCGGAACGGCGACCGCTACCGGAACGACGAAGTCTCGAACGCCTATCTCGTGGAAGGATCTCCCGGATCCTACGTGGATCTCGTCCGGTTCATGCGCGATCCCTTGTTCGGCATTTGGCAAGGGCTCGGGGACACGGTGCGCCAGGGAGCGCCCCCGGTCGCGCCGGCGGCAATGGACGGGGTGGACCTGGCGCTCGCGCGCGCGTTCCACAACGGCGCCTACGCTTTGATGACGCGCTTGGCCGAGATCCTCGACATCGAATTCAGCACGTATTCCCGCATGCTCGACGTCGGCAGCCACACGGGCGCCGGGGCGCTTTGCCTGGCCCGCCGCTACCCGCAACTCCAGGCCACCCTCTTCGACCGGCCGATTTTCCGGGAGCTGGCGGAAGAGTTCATTCGCTCGACCAAGCTCGATGACCGGGTTCATTTCGAGGAAGGCTACCCCGACGAGGGAAAGCCGGGCGGCGAGTACGACCTGGTTCTTCTCTCGCACTACCTTTCCCAGCGGGGACGGCCGGACCTCCCGAAGATCCTCGAGGCGGTGACGAAGTCCCTTCGCAAAGGCGGCATGGCCCTCGTGACCGAGTTCCTCCTGGAGGATTCGAAGGCCGAGCCGCGGGAGGCCGCCTTGTTCCGGCTCAACGCGCTGGCGAGCTACGGGCCGCGCTTCGCGGAGGCGTTGACTCGGTCCGATCTCTGCTCGCTCCTCGCGCAGGCGGGATTCAAGGACGTGGACATGGTCGGACTTCCCATGTTCGGCATCACGGCGATCACCGCGTGTAAGGCCTGACCGTGCGGCTGGAGCGGTTCTCGGTCGGCCCGCTCGACAACAACCTCTATCTGCTCACCGCCGCGTCGGGAACCGAAGCGGTGGTCGTCGACCCCTCGCTCGAGAGCGAGCACGTGCTCGCCGAGATATCGCGGCGCGGGCTTGACGTGCGGCGGATCCTCCTCACCCACGCCCACATCGACCATATCCTCATGGTGAAGCGTTTCCACGACGCGACCGGGGCGCCGGTGTGGCTCCATGCCGCAGATCGGTTCCTGTACGAGCGTGGGTCGGAACAGGCCGCCTCCATCGGGTTCCCCTGGCCGGGCTCGGTTCCCATCGCGCACACGATCGAAGACGGCGAGGCGGTCGGGATCCCGGGCATCGAGATCCGGGCGATCCACACGCCGGGGCATTCACCCGGAAGCGTGACCTTCGAGACGACAGAAGGGTTGATCGTGGGCGACGTGCTCTTCCGAGGCTCGGTCGGACGGGCCGATCTTCCGGGGGGCGACTGGCCGACCCTCGTCCGTTCCATCCGAGAGCGGCTCTTCCCGTTCCCCGGAGATACCCGGGTCTACCCCGGGCACGGCCCCGAGACCACGATCGGCCTCGAGATCCGGACGAATCCCTTCGTCGGGGAGCCGGCGCTCGAGGGGGCGTAGGCTTCGTGGCCGAGCGCGCCGACGCGCTCATCATCGGCGGGGGTGTGATCGGCGCGAGCATCGCCTACCACCTGACGCTTCGCGGGCTGAAACCTCGCGTCTTCGAGCGCAATCTTCTCGGCAGCGGAAACACGGGTCGCTCCGCGGGAGGGATCCGCGCGCAGTTTACGACCGAAACCAATATCAGGCTCTCGCTCCACTCGATCGCGTTTTACGAGCGTTTCCGGGAGATTCTCGGTGCGGATGCGGAGTTTCACCAGGTCGGCTATCTCTTTCTCGCCGTTTCCCCCGAGCAGCTCCGACAGTTCGAGGAGCGTGTCGCGTTCCAGCGGCGCTTCGGGGTCCAGGTCTCGCTCCTGACCCGCGAGGAGGTGGCGTCCGGCTGGCCCTTCCTGCGCACGGACGACGTCTACGGTGCGACCTACTCCACCAAGGACGGATTCGCCGGGCCCTATGAAGTGACGATCGCGTTCGCGAACGCGGCCAAACAGCGTGGAGCGGTCTTCCACGAGCAGGCAGAAGTGTTGGAGATCGTCGCGGAGCGCGGCGCCGTCCGGGGCCTGAAGACTTCGATCGGCGAGTTTTCCTCGGGTGTTGTCGTCGCCGCCGCGGGCCCCGCGATCCCGGCGCTCGTGAAACCGCTCGGGATCGAGGTGCCGGTCCTGCCCTATCGAAGGCATCTCTTCATGACCGAGACCTTCCCGGAGATCCCGGACAATATTCCCTTCATCATCGACTCGGGAACCGGGCTCTATTTCCGGAAGGAGACCGGCGGCATCATGCTAGGCATGGTGGACAAGAGCGACCCTCCCACGTTCAGCACGAATGTCGATGAGGGCTACCTGGAAAAGCTCGTGGAGGCCGCCCTGATGCGCGCGCCGATTCTCGAGAAGGCCAACATCCTGAACGGCTGGGCCGGGCTGTACGATACGACACCGGATCATCACGCCATCGTGGGCCCCGTGGACGAGGTGAAAGGGCTCTATCTCGCGGTCGGCTTCAGCGGCCACGGGTTCATGCACAGCCCCGCGATCGGCGCGGCCCTCTCGGAGCTCATCGTGGATGGGGCGGCGCGGTGCGTGAAACTCGACGCGCTGAGCTTGAATCGGTTCGCGGCGGGAGCCGTGGTGGAGGAGACCAACGTCATCTGAGCTCGAAAGGCTGCTCCACCCCTCCGCGCTCTATCGGGATTTTCTGAACGCGCCGGAACGGGTGCGCCGCTTTTACCCCGTCGACTACCGGAATCCGGCGTCGTGCGTCGGAGCGGGAGCCGCGCGTGATTATCCCCCCTCACGCCGGGCGGATATGGCGTCGATTCTGAAACGCCAGGCCGAGCGCTGGGGATTCCTCGAAGCTTCGCGCCGGAGCCTGGATCGATTCGCGCGGCCGGACACCTTGGTCGTCGTGGCGGGACAGCAGCCCGGCCTCTTCGGCGGGCCGCTCTACACCCTTTACAAGGCGATCACCGCGATCGCGTTCGCGCGGGATCTGGAGGCCGCCACCGGCCGCCCCGTCGTGCCGATTTTCTGGATCGCCTCCGATGACCACGATTTCGAGGAGGTGCGCCGGATCATCGTGGGAGATGGCGCCGCGGAGCCGCGGGAATTCGAGTACCCTCTCGGGGCCGCTCCGCGCGGCGTGTCGCTCTCGCGCATCCCCCTCGCCGATCCCATCGCGGATCTCGTGCGGGGGGTGGACGAGGCGCTCGCCCCGGCCGGATTCCGGAAGGAAGTCGTGGATCGGCTTCGCGGATCCTACGCGCCCGGATCCGGATGGATCGACGCGTTTGCGCGGCTCGCGGGGGGGTGGGTTGTGCCTTGGGGCGCGCTCGTCTTCGATCCCGGCGACCGCGATGCGAAACGCCTCGCCCTGCCGGTCTTCGAGCGGGAAATCGAGCTGGGCGGGCGTTCGTCGGAGGCGGCCCGTTCCACCGGGGCGGAGCTGGAAGCGGCCGGATACCACGCCCAGATCACCCGCACCGGCCAGGAGCTGAATCTTTTCTGGCACGGGGAGATCCGCGAGGCGCTCCGACTTTCGGGGGACGGAACCCTGAGGCTCGCGGAGAGCGGCCGCGCGCTGGCGTCCCGGGAGCTCCTCGCGAACGCGCGCAAGCGGCCGGAGGATGTGAGCCCCGGAGTGCTCCTACGGCCGCTCATGCAGGATCATATTTTTCCGACGGCGGCTTACGTCGGCGGCCCCGCGGAGGTGGCGTATTGGGCTCAGGTGAACGCCCTGTATCCGCTGTTCGGGATGAACCCGCCGGCGATCGTGCCGCGCGCCGGAGCCACAATCCTCGAGCCAAGAGTTGCGAAGACGCTCGAGCGCTTTGGGGTGGAATGGAGCTCTCTGGCGGGGGACGTGGAGGTCGTGATCCGCGAAGCGCTCTCCCGCTTCCTGCCGGTCGATTTCCCCGCTCTCTTCGAGAGGGAGCGATCCGGGTGGATCGAGAGCATGAGGAGGCTCGAAGCCGCGGTGACCTCGTTCGACCCCTCGCTCCAAGCGGCCGTCGAGACCGCGACGGGCAAGGTCATCCACGAGGGGCAGGTCTTGGAAAAGAAGCTCATGCAGGTCTGGAAACGGCGCCACGAAGAATCCGTGCAGAAAATCCGCCGCGCCAGGGGAAGCCTTTTTCCCCGAGCCGGCCTCCAGGAGCGCGGCATGTCGATTCTGGGCTACGAGGCGCATCACGGGCCGGGGCTCATCGAGGAGCTCCGGGAAAAGGTAACGAAGCCGGGCGCGCACGTGCTCGTCTCGGTGGGGGGTTAATCGCGTGAAAATCGGAATCACCTGCTACCCGACGCACGGCGGCTCGGGCGTGGTCGCGACCGAGCTGGGAATGGAGCTCGCGAGGCGCGGGCATGAGGTGCACTTCATCTCCTACGCGCTCCCGTTCCGGCTCAAGAGGTTCCAGGAGAACGTGGTGTTCCATGAAGTGCAGATGCTCGCGTATCCGCTTTTCCAATATCCCCCGTACACGCTCGCGCTCGCGGCGAAGCTTGCCGAGGTTGCGGACGAGATCCAGCTCGACGTGCTGCACGCCCACTACGCGGTGCCGCATGCGGTCTGCGCGTATCTCGCGCGGCAGGTGGCGCGATCGACCAAGCTCAAGATCGTCACCACGCTCCACGGGACGGACATCACCCTGGTCGGCGCGGATCCCTCGTTCCGGCCGCTGACACGATTCGGCATCGAGCAAAGCGACGGGGTGACCGCGGTATCCCGCTACCTCAAAGAGAAGACGCTCGAGGTCTTCGATCTGGATCGCCAAATCGAGGTGATCCCGAACTTCGTGGACACGACCCGCTTCGCCCCGCGCCGGGAGGGCTCGTGTCCGCGGGAGCGGTTCGCGAAGAAAGGAGAGCGGGTGCTGCTCCACATTTCAAACTTCCGCCCGAGCAAACGCGTCGAGGACGTGGTGCGGGTTTTCGCCGCGGTGCGGCGCGAGGTGCCCGGCCGGCTTCTCCTGGTGGGGGACGGGCCGGATCGGGTTCCTTCCCGGGAAGTCGCCGAGGCGCTCGGCGTCGAGAAGTGGGTCCGATGGCTGGGGCAGCTCGACGCCGTCGAGGACGTGATCTCGCTCGCGGACCTGTTCATCCTGACGAGCAAGAACGAGAGCTTCGGCCTGGCCGCGCTGGAGGCGATGTCCGCGGGGGTGCCGGTCATCGGCACGACGGCCGAAGGGCTGCCGGAGCTCGTGCGGTCCGAGGAAACCGGCTATCTGCTTCCGGTCGGCGATGTGGAGGGAATGGCGCGCCGCTCGATCGAGATCCTATCGGACTCCAAGCGCTACGCGGCCATGTCCGAGGCTGCGCGCCGCGACGCGATCGAGCGCTTCGACGCCCAACGCGTGATCCCGCTCTACGAAGATTTCTATGGGCGGGTGCTGGGCCAGCCGGTGCGGGTCCCCGAGCCGTTCACGCCGCCGGATGCCCTGGCCTGACGGCGCGTGAGGAGCACCCGCCCGCTCGACGGCGAAAGGAGCACGTCGAAGATCGAATCGTTCACCGCCTCCATGCCTTCGAGGTGGCCCTCGAGGCCCTGCTCGTAGGACTCCGCGCGGACATCGTAGATCCCATACTGCTTGACCACGAAGCTGAAGTCGCCGGCCGGCCCCGACGTCACGTACGCGGTTCCATAGGCCGAGCGCCCATACACCGAGACCGGGATCGAGGGGACAGGCTCGCCGGTTGAGGCCAAGCGCACGGTGCCGCTCCAGGTCACGCCGGAGAGATCGAAGTCCTTCGTCTGCGGCGCCGTGACGGTCGTCGTGGGAAAAATCCGCGACACGATATTCGAATTGAGGATCCCGGGTTGCACGAACCAATCGTAATCACCGCCGGGAACGTATACCTCGTAGGCGCCGCTGGCGTTTGTTCGGGCTGTCGATCGCGCGCGCAGGTTCGTGCCCCCCACCCGGGCCCCGATCAGAGGCTGCCCGCCTGGACCGGTGACCGTTCCGCCTACGAGATACCCATCCAGGGAAAAGGTGAGGGTCGTGTCCGAAGCGAACCGGAGGCCGAAATAGGTCCGGGTCGGAATCCCGGACTCATAATCAGAGGGTCCGACGGTGACCTGATACGATCCCGCAGGGAGAAAAAGCGAGAAAACGCCGGACGCGATGTACGCGCTGGCGACGGAATTCCCCCCGTACGCGCTGGCGGCTCCCGAGGCGAGAGGTGCCCCGCCGGGTACTGTTACGACCCCGGTCACCTTGAGTCCTGAGAAGCGATAGCTGAACGTCGCGGGGGCGGTGCGGAGCTCGACCCCGCGGACCCGGGCAGTGGCGTACCCCGAAGAGAACGGCGGCTGCGCCGAGACGTCGTACCGTCCGGCCACCAGCGTCACGGCGTACGCGCCTGCCGCGTCCGTCTGGACCTGCGCATGGGTCGAGGGATCATAGGGATACGTGGGGTCGGCGTTGTCGAAGGCGATCCACGCACCCGCCATTGGCGCTCCGTCACGATCCGCGATCATCCCGCTGACCCGCACGGGAACCTTGGGCTTGAGCGCGATATCGGAGCAGGAGAGAGAGGCCGATGCGAGGAGCAGCAGCGTGAAGGCGGTCGCGAATCTTCGGGCGGATCGGAGCCGTGCCACGCGCGCGATACCGGGAGCGGCCATATCAGAACCCGAAAACCAGGCCGAGCGCAATCGTGCCGAGCCCCTGCGTGGTCTTCGGCGAGCGCCTCAGCTCCTGTCCGGTCGAGCTGTAGACGATCGTGCGGTTGCGGTAGAGGTCCAGATCTCCCTCGAGCATGACGCGCGGGCTGCCCGCGAATCGATGCTCGAGGCCATACCCCATGGTCAAAGTCCCGGTCGCGTAATCCTGCGCGTCGTTGAAGTCGAAGAGGACCCCGCCCGCGCCGGTCACGACATAAGGCCGCGTGCTGCCCCCGAGGATGTCGAATCGGGCAAGCATGCGGAGCGCGTGGACGGTCGCGGTCCCCGTTCCAACGCTGCGGTTCGCGCCGCTCACGGTGAAATCGGTCATGAGGACCACGCGCGGGGCGACTCCCAGCCCGAGCCTCAAGCCGGCCGAGGCGTCGTCTCTTAGGCCGAGCTGCGAGCTGAAAATCCTCCACCCGCCCACGATCGAGACCAAGGCCGGGCGTGCCCCCGCTCCCACGGACGCGGCCGCCCGGTCCGGAGCGGACGGAAGCGCGGCGAGCGTCAGCAGCATCAAAAGGGCGCGGAAGTCTGATAGCGGAAAGGGCCGTCCTCGAAGGGGTTGCACGATGGCTGCCTCCGATCCCGGGGCTCCGGCGTGGTCTCGAGCGGACTTGTGGGGGGTGCTTATACCGTGTACGATCCATACCTTACGCTCGTCCCTCACGAAATTGCAACGACGTCCGCGGCCACCGTTTGCAAAGGAAACCCATGACCAGACGCGAGCGGATTCGCACGACCCTCCAGGGCGGCCGCGTGGACCGGCCCGCGATGTCCTTGTGGCGGCATTTCTACGACCGGGAGGCCTCTGCGGCGGCTCTGGCCGAGGCCATGCTCTCATTCCAGAAGACGTACGACTGGGACTTCATGAAGGTGAACCCGCGCGCCTCGTATCACGTGGAAGATTGGGGAGTGCGGACGGAGAGGCCGGGCAACGGGCCGCTCGACAAGCCCACGGTGGTGGCATCCCCCGTGCGGGAACCCGGCGACTGGGACAGGATCCGTCCCCTCGATCCCACGAAAGGGACGCTGGGAGAGATGCTCGACGCCGAGGAGCGGATCGCGGCGCAGGTTCAAGGGGACACCGACTGGCTCATGACCGTGTTCAATCCGATTTCGATCGCCGCGGACCTGGTGAACGACGACGCGGTCTTCGTGGATCACCTCCGCCGCCACGGCGAGCGGGTCCACGGCGCGCTCCGGGCGATCACGCAGACCTTTGCCGCGTTCGTCCGCGAGACGATGCAGCGAGGGTGCTCCGGGATTTTCTTCGCGACGACCGATTATGGGAACGCGACGGTGATCGACAAGGAGCTGCTCTTGGAATTCGGCCGCCCCTATGACCTCCGCGTGCTCGACGAGGCGAAGCGCGGCCCGCTCAACGCGATTCACGTGTGCGGTCCGCGCGCGTTTCTGCGCGAGCATCTGGACTACCCGGTCTCGATCCTTTCGTGGGCCGCTCACGAGCCCACCAATCCCTCGATCGCCGACTTGAGGCCGCTCACCGAAAAGACCCTTCTTACCGGGATCGACCATGAGGGCGTCATGGTTGACGGACCGGCCGAGGCCGTGCAGGCGCAAGCGCGCGCTGCGATCGAGGCGTCCGGCGGGACCCGCTTCATCCTGGGGCCCGGCTGCGCCGTCCCACCCACCGCGCCGGAGAGCCACTTCGCCGCCGCCAGGGAGGCCGTGCTCGCGTGCGCCTAGCCGCGTTCAAGTCGAAAATCCATCGCGCCACCGTCACCGAAGCCGACTTGAACTACGAAGGCTCGGTGACGATCGACGCGGATCTCATGGACGCCGCCGACATCCTCCCGCACGAGCAGGTCCAGATCCTGAACGTCAATAACGGCGAACGGTTCGACACCTACGCCATCCGCGGCGCGAGGGGATCGGGGGTCATTTGCCTCAACGGGCCCGCGGCGCGCCTCGCGCACGTCGGAGACACCGTGATCATCCTCACCTACGCGCTCGTGGAGCGCGAGGAGCTCCTCCGGCACGTTCCGACCATCGTGTACGTCGACGAACGGAACCGAATCCGCCGCCCTGAGACGATTCAGGCGTCCAAGGAACGGAGCTGACATGCGGCGCCTCGCGGCGGCTGCGTGGGCCGCCATCCTCCTTCTCGGAGCCGCCCCGCCCGCGCGCTCCACCTCCACCGCTCCCGCCAAGGAGAAGCCGGTGGTCGACGTCCTCACGGTGGAAGGCGCGATTCAGCCGATCTCGGCCCAGGTGATCGTCCAGGCGATCGCGCGGGCCGAACGTGATAAGCGCGAAGCGCTCATTATCAGGCTCGACACACCGGGCGGGCTCGACACCGCCATGCGCGACATCATCAAACGCATCCTCGTCTCCGAGGTTCCGGTTGTCGTCTACGTCGCCCCCGCCGGCAGCCGTGCCGCCTCCGCGGGGACCTTCATCGCCTACGCCGCCCACGTCGCGGCCATGTCGCCGGGCACCTCGATCGGCGCCGCGACCCCCGTCAACTTGGGGGGAGGGGACACCGGCAAGGACCTGGCCCGGAAGGTGAGGAACGACGCCGTCAGCTATATCCGGTCCCTCGCCGCGCAACGCGGACGCAACGCCGACTGGGCGGAGAAGGCCGTGCGCGAGGGCGGCTCGCTCCCCGAAGACGAAGCCCTGAGGCTCCACGTCATCGACTACATCGCCCGCGACCTGAACGAGCTCCTGCGGCGGATGGACGGGAGGAGGGTCACGGTCGCGGGGCTCACGCGGACCCTGCACACGAAGGACGCCGTGACGCACGAGGTCGCGGCGAGCTGGCGGCAGAAGATCCTCGGCCGCATCCTCGATCCGAACATCGCGTACATCCTCTTCATCCTCGGGTTCTACGGAATCCTTTTCGAGCTTTCGAACCCCGGGGCGATCCTGCCGGGCATTGTGGGCGGGATCTGTCTCCTCCTGGCATTCCTCGCGTTCCAGGCTCTTCCGGTGAGCATGACCGGCTTGTTCCTGATTCTCTTCGCGATGCTGCTCTTCGCCGCGGACATCAAGGTGCAGAGCCATGGCCTGCTCGCGGTGGGGGGAGTGGTGTCCCTTGTGCTCGGTTCTCTGGTGTTGTTGAGCGGAGACGGAGGCGCGATGCGCGTGTCGCTCTCGGTGATCGTTACGGTGACGGTCGCGACGATGCTATTCTTTGCCTTCGTGGTCGGCGCCGGAGTTCGCGCGCTGAAGCGAAAACCTCTCACCGGCCGGGAAGGGCTCGTGGGAGAGCGCGGCGTGGCGTTGACGGAGCTTGGCCCCCACGAGGGGAGGATTTTCGTGCACGGGGAATACTGGGAGGCGGAAGCGGACGAGCGAATCGAGAAGGGAGCGCCCGTGGTCGTCGATCGCGTCGACGGCATGCGGCTGCGCGTCCGGAGAGCTTAGGGGGGAAGGCGATGGTTTCTATTTCCGCGGCGGTGCTGATCTTTCTGGCGATCCTGGTGCTCTCGAGCGCCATCAAGGTGCTTCGCGAATACGAGCGCGGGGTGGTGTTCCGCCTGGGGCGGGCGATCGGTGCCAAGGGTCCGGGTCTCATCCTTCTCATCCCCGTGGTCGACAAGATGGTGCGCGTGCAGCTCCGCACGGTCGCCATGGACGTGCCGCCGCAGGACGTGATCACAAAGGACAACGTGACGGTCAAGGTGAACGCGGTGATCTATTTCCGCGTCCTCGACGCGAACCGTGCCGTCCTCGAGGTGGAGAACTACCTCTACGCAACGTCCCAGATCGCGCAGACCACGCTGCGCAGCACCCTGGGTGAGTCGGATCTGGACGAGCTGCTCTCGAACCGCGAAAAGATAAACCAGGAGCTCCAGCTCGTGATCGACCGCCACACGGAGCCGTGGGGAATCAAGGTAAGCACCGTCGAGGTGAAGAACGTCGATTTGCCTCAGGAAATGCAGCGTGCCATCGCCCGGCAGGCGGAAGCGGAGCGCGAGCGGCGCGCCAAGGTGATCAACGCGGAAGGCGAGCTTCAAGCGTCGAAGAAGCTCTCCGAGGCGGCCGCGGTCATCGCCACGCAGCCGCTCGCGATGCAGCTCCGGTACCTTCAAACGCTGGCCGAGATCGCGACCGAAAACAACTCGACGACGATCTTCCCGATACCCATCGATCTGTTCGAGCCGATCATTCGGGCGAGGCTCGCCCAGCCGAAAACGTAACCAGGAGGTCTGATGAACGGCGAACGCTTCGACGTCGCCATCTTGGGCGGCGGACCAGGCGGGTACGTCGCCGCGATCCGGGCGGGCCAGCTCGGGCTCAAGACGGCGCTCGTCGAGAAGGAGAAGGTGGGCGGCACGTGCCTTCACCTGGGCTGCATTCCCACGAAGGCGCTGCTCGAGACCGCCGAGGTCCTCCTGCTCGCCCGTCGCGCCGGGGAGTTCGGGGTTCGAGTCTCGGAGGCCTCCCTGGATCTGAAGGCCGCGATGGAGCGAAAAGACCGCGTCGTGAAGAAGAACCTCATGGGCACCGAGTCCCTGCTCAAGAAGAACAAGGTCGTCACGATCAAAGGAGAGGGCCGGCTCAAAGCCAAGGACCGGATCGCGGTGACCGACGCCGTCGGCGGGACGAGCGATGTCCAAGCGGGGGCGATCGTGCTCGCGACCGGATCGCGCGTGGGTTCGCTGCCCATGGTGCCGGTGGACGGCCGCGTCGTGCTTTCGAGCGACGACATCTTGAGCCTGGACCGGGTCCCGGAATCGCTGCTCGTGATCGGCGCGGGAGCGGTGGGAGTCGAATTCGCGTCCATCTATCACTCGTTCGGTTCCAAGGTGATCCTGATCGAGAGGGAGCCTCGGCTCGTGCCGCTCGAGGACGCCGACATTTCCGAGGCGCTCCAGCGCTCGTTCACACGGCAGGGCATGGAGGTCCTGGTCGGCGCTTCGATCAAGAGCGTGCGCGTGGAAGGGGATCAAGCGTGGAGTGAGGTCGAGACCCAGGGCAAGGTCGAGCGCTATCATACCGAGCGCGTGCTGATGGCGGCGGGACGGAAGCCGCGCACGGACGGCATCGGGCTCGAGGCGCTGGGCGTCACGGTGGAACGCGGGTTCGTTCGCGTGAGCGAGTATATGGAGACGAGCGTTCCCGGGGTCTATGCGATCGGGGACATCGTCCCCGGCCCGGCGCTCGCGCACGTCGCCTCGCACGAGGGCATCGCCGCGGTCGAGAAAATCGCCGGCAGGCACCCGCACCCGGTGAATTACGAGGCGATCCCGAGTTGCACCTACTGCCATCCGCAGGTCGCGAGCGTCGGCATGACCGAGGCGCAGGCGCGCGCTTCGGGGCGGGCGGTCAAGATCGGCAAGTTCCCGTTCATCGCGAATTCCAAGGCCGGGATCCTGGGGGAAGGAGACGGTTTCGTGAAGGCGGTCGCCGATGCCTCGAGCGGGGAGCTTCTGGGGGTTCACATCATCGGTGTGCTGGCGACCGAGCAGATCGCGGAATCCGTGGTCGCGCGCCACTTCGAGGCGACCGCGCTCGAGCTGGCCGACGTCGTTCACGCGCACCCGACGCTGGCGGAAGCGACGATGGAGGCCATGTTCGCGACCGATGGACGATCGATCCACTTCTGAGCGGCTCGCGTCGCCGGCCGGAGCCTCCTCGCCCGCCCCGCCGCGGGGCGCGCCGATTCCGCTCGGGCTCGCCTCCGATAGACGAAGCGAGGCGGGCGAGAAGCGAAAGCCGCTCCGCTCCTATCACAGGCTGAGCGCCGAGGCGCCTCCCCCTCGACGGCCGGAATGGCTCAAGGCGAAGATTCCGGCCGGCAAGGAGTACCTCGAGACCAAGGCGATTCTCCGCACGCTCGATCTCCACACCGTGTGCGAGAGCGCGAACTGCCCGAATATCGGCGATTGTTTCTCGCGTCACACCGCGACCTTTCTCATTCTGGGAAACATCTGCACGCGTGCCTGTCCCTTCTGCGACATCCGGAGCGGGAAGCCGCTCCCGGTCGATCCCGAAGAGCCCGGCCGCGTGGCCGAAGCCGCGCGCCGGCTCGGGCTCCATTACGTCGTCGTGACCTCGGTCAACCGGGACGAGCTTCCCGACGGCGGGGCCTTCCAATTCGCCGCCACGATCCGCGCCATTCGGTCCGAGATCCCGGCCGCGCGGGTGGAGGTTCTGATTCCCGACTTCTTGGGAAACGGCGACGCGTTGCGGAGCGTGCTCACGGCCGGGCCGGACGTCTTGAACCACAACATGGAGACGGTCCGGAGGCTCTATCCGCGCGTCCGGCCCGCCGGAAGGTACGACCGTTCGCTCGAGCTCTTGCGGCGGGTCACGCTGATGACGCCGAAGATCCCGGCCAAGTCGGGGATCATGCTCGGCGTGGGGGAGACCGTGGAGGAGGTGGAGGAGCTCTTGCGTGACCTGAAGGCACACGGGTGCTCGATGGTGACGCTGGGGCAATACCTGCCGCCCTCGGGATCGCACCTGCCGCTCGAGCGCTACGCTCCTCCGGAGGAATTCGCCCATTACCGGGAGTACGGGCTCGCCCTCGGGTTCCGCCAGGTAGCTTCGGGGCCCCTCGTGCGCAGCTCGTATCACGCCGAAGAGCAGGCGGGCGAAACCATCCTCGTCTCCTGACCGGGCTTAGGCCGCCCGCTAGAGGAGCGTCCCGGAGAGGACGATCCGCGCCGTCGTGAAGTAGATCACGAGCCCCGTCACGTCCACGAGCGTCGCCACGAAGGGCGCCGACGCGCTCGCCGGATCGAACCCAAGCCTTCGCAGAAGGAACGGAAGCATCGAGCCCACGAGCGTGCCCCAAAGCACCACGCCCACCAGGCTGGCCGCCACGGTGAGCGCCACGAGCAGGTGGTACGGGCCGTAGGTATGGAACAGCGCCTGCCAGGTGAGAATGCGGATCACGCCGATCGTGGCGAGAATCAGCCCGAGGCCCAAACCGGAAAAAATTTCGCGGCGCACGACGCGCCACCAGTCGCGCAGCCGGACCTCCCCCAGCGCCATGGCCCGGATGATCAAGGTCGTCGCCTGGCCGCCCGAGTTCCCGCCGCTCGAGATCACGAGCGGAACAAAGAGCGCCAGAACGACGGCGCGGCCGATCTCGGCTTCAAAGTACCCCATCGCCGTCGCGGTCAGCGTCTCGCCGATGAAGAGGGCGGCCAGCCAGCCGGCGCGCTTCTTGATCATGTCCATGATCCCGATCCGGAGATAGGGCGCGTCGAGCGCGGCCGTTCCGCCGATCTTCTGGATATCCTCGGTGGCTTCCTCGCGGACGACGTCCACGATGTCGTCCAGGGTCACGATGCCCTTCATGCGGCCCTCTGCGTCCACGACCGGAAACGACACGAGGCGATATGTGGCGAAGAGGCGGCTCAGGTCCTCCTGGTCCATCGCCTCGGGCACCGTGATCAGGTCGGTCTGCATCAGCTCTTCGACCCGCTGCTCCGGTCTCGCCGACAAGAGCTTTCGGAAGGAAACGACGCCGCGCAGCTTCTGCTCGGGATCGAGCACGTAGGCGTAATACATCGCCCCGGCGCGATCCGCAGCTTGACGTCTCAAGTAGGTGATCGCCTCATCGACGCTCATGTCGGGGCGGACACGGACGTAGCGTGGGTTCATGAGCCCGCCCGCGTCGTCCTCGGCGTACGCAAGCAGCCCGTTCACTTCCTTTCGAGTCGTGTCGTCGAGGAGGGCCAGGATTTCCTCCCGCTCTTCGGGCGGGATTTCCTGAATCAGGTCCGCCGCGTCGTCCGGCGCGAGAAGGCGGATCCAGGAGCGGCGCTCGGCGTGAGGCAGCGCGCGCAGAAGCTCCGCCTGGTCGCGCGCGCTCAAGCTCAGGAAAAGATCCTCGGCCTCGGGGCGCGGCAATGCCTGAAAGCTTTCCAAGCGGTCCTCGGGGACGAGCAGGTTCCATGCTTCGAGAAGATCCTCGGCTGCGAGGCGCTCGGCGACATTGGACTCGGGATTGGGAGGCGGCATGGGATCCCCCTGGTACGGTCGGGTATCGCTCTCCGGCGAAGAGCGCGGGCGCACATCCTAGTGGATCGATCGGCCGGGCATCAACCGCGGCTTGGTTAACCCGTTTGTAATAGGCTACTTATGAGGAACGGTCCATCGCCTTCGGGCCGTTTCATTTCGCGTGGACAGCGCCGGGCCGGCTGAATAGACTGAAGCGATCCCGTGAGACATTCCCCGCACCTACGCCTCCTTGTCGCGGCCATTCCGCTCCTTCTCGGCGTCCTCCCTCGGCAAAGCGTTTCCGCGAAGCAGGCTCCTCCACCCGGACGCGGCGCCTCGGAGCTCATCGCCGTCGTCGATGGG
The DNA here is from genome assembly GCA_005893275.1 of Candidatus Eisenbacteria bacterium. Taxonomy (NCBI): domain Bacteria; phylum Candidatus Eiseniibacteriota; species Candidatus Eiseniibacteriota bacterium. The sequence goes on from VBOW01000020.1 coordinate 68,229, forward strand.
ATCCCGATCACCAATCTCGAGTGGGACCGCCTCGCGGATCCGTACTTCGCGGAGATCGAGGCTCGCGCGGGACGAAAACTCACCGACGAGGAGAAGGGGCTGCTTCGCAAGAACGTTCTGAACGAGCTTGTCCGCGAACGGCTCTGGGTAGCGGACGCCAAGCGGCGAGGATTCACGGCGACCGAGGCGGAGCTCGACGCGCGGCTTCAGCGAAACGACTACTTCAAGACGAAGGGGAAATTCGATCCGGCGAAGTTCCGGGAGTTCAAGTTCTCGCCGGCGTCCAACTACCGGCAGATCGTGGGCCAGGTCCAAAACGCGGTGCTGCTCGATAAGTACGTCGCCTGGATGAAGGCCCGTTACGCCGTGCCCGAGGCAGAGCTCAGGAAAGAGTTCGTGAAGAGGACGGCGCAGGCGTCGATCCGTTACCTCTGGCTGACGCCCGACGTGGTCTCGCTCGAGGCGCAGGCGACCGTCGGGCAGATGCGCGCCTACTACGACGGTCATGCCGACGAGTTCAAGGGCGCCGAGGAAGCCCGCTTGACCTATATCCGCGTGCCGATCGAAACGACGGGGCTCACGTCGGACACCCTCCGCGCCATCGCCCGAGCCCGCGCCCTCGGCGCAGCGAAGGGCCTTCTCGCCTCGGTGAAGGCCGCCCGATCCGCCGATGCCGCGGCGAGGGAATTCGGCGGAGTCAAGGACACGGGGTTATTCCGGGTAGGCGAGCCGATCCGGGGACTCGGGAGGTCGGACGCGCTGACGAATGCGATCCGGGCGGCCCAGCCGAAGCAATGGCTCCCGGAACCTATCGGCGTGGGACCCGATTACGTCGTGGCCAGGCTCGAGGAGCACCACGAGCCGGCCGTGCGGCCGTTTCGGGAGGCGGTCGGTCTCGCGAAACGACGCGCCGACGGTCTGCTCCGCGAGGCGCAGCTCGACTCGCTGGCCCGCCTGGATTATGCCTCGCGCCCCGACCGTTATCGCGTGCCGCTCCTCCGCGCTTCGGTCATCGCACGCGCCACGGATTCGTTTCTGGATTCGCGTCCCGCTTCAGACCACGACATCGCCAGGGCGCTGGAGCGGATCCGAAGATCATCGGGAATCCCGGACACGGCGCACGCCTGGGCGGACTCAGTCCTGAAAACCCTTCCGGACCTGGTCCGGAAGGAGCGCCGGCTCGACCTTGCGTTCAAGGCGATGGGAGAGGCATCCGCGCGCCTCAAGCGTGGCGAGCGCCCCGAGGAGGTGGCCCGCCGTTTCGGCGCCACGCTGGATCAGGTCTCGATCTACCAGGGGCAGCCTCCCGAGGCGCCGAGCCTCGTCGAGGGAGGGCTGCTGGATTCCCTCTACAAGAAAAGCCCTGGAACGCTGGTGGGCCCGCGCGTCCTCCGCGATTCGGTTTTCGTCGTCCGCGTAACGGACGTGGATGCCAAGTTCCTTCCGGCGTACGAGGCGGTTCGCGGCATCGCCCGCGCCGAGGCCGAGCTGATGCGCCGGACCGAGACGGAAAAGGAGGCCGAGGGCTATTTCGAATCCCACCGCGAGCGATACCGGACGCCTCAGCGCTGGGCGTTCGATTACGTCTTGTTCCGGAAATCGAAGCCGGACTCCGTGCCGGTCCCGGAGGATTCGATCCGGGCCTATTACGACCAGCACCCGCTCGAATTCACCGTCCCGGCCCGGGCGCACGCGCGGCACATTCTGATCGCCTACCGTCCTGGGGACGGACCGGGGGCGCGAGGCGCGGCCCGCAAAAAGGCGCTCGATCTCCTGAAGCGGGTCAAGGACGGGGAGGATTTCGGCGCGCTCGCCAGGGAATACTCCGACGACCGGGACACGGCCGCAAAAGGGGGGGACTTGGGCGAGATCACGCGCGGCGAGGTCGCGAAGGAGTTCGGCGATTTCGTGTTCGCGCTCAAGCCGGGGCAAACCGGCGAGCTCCTCGAGAGCAAGTACGGTTTCCACATCATCCGGCTCGAGGGCATGACGCCCCAGCGACTCCGCACGCTCGAGGAGTGTCGCGCGGAGATCCACGGCGTCTTGGGCGAGGGCGTCGCCGATTCGCTCGCGCGCGGCGAGGCGGCGGCGTTTTCGGCGGCCGCGTCGAAGCCCGAGGCGCGATTCGAGGAGCTGGCCAAGCCGTACGGCGGGGCCTCGACGAGCGGTCCGCTCGCACGGCTCGAGCCGATTCCCGGCTTGGGCCCTCTTCCCGCGATCGAGTCGGTCATCGGATCCCTGCCGGAGGGGGGCGTCTCGCATCCGATCGCCGTGGAGGCGGGCTACGTCGTGGCCCGGCTCACGAGCTCCGTGGCGCCCCGCCCGGCCGTCTTCCGCGAGGTGAAGGAGGAAGTGCTTCGCGACATGCTGACCGAGAGGAAGCGCGCGCTGGCGGATTCCATCGACGCGGCGCTCGCGCAGGGTCTCCGATCGGGGAAGGATCTCGAAACCCTGGCTCTGCCGCTCGGCGGCCTCAGGGTATCGCGATTCTTCCCGCGGCACGGGCCGATCCCGGATCTGGCGCGTGACTCGCTTCTCTCGAGGGATTCCACCCTCTACGACGAGATCTTCTCGTCGCGCTCGGGGAACGTGCTCAAGCCGCGGACCGGATCGCTCGGAAGGCTTTACGCCGTGGTGGACTCGCTCATCGCGCCGAGCCCGAAGCAATACGCGGAGCACCGGGAGGAGCTGAGGGAGGAGCTCTTCGAGCAGCGATCGGCCGCCTGGACCGACCGGCTCAGGGCGCAGGGGAAAATCCAGATCTACCGGAAGGACCTGAAGCTCGAATAGGATCGTGCTTGCGCCGGGTCCGGTTCCTCCCTAGCATCCGGGCTACCTCGCGCTTCACACCACCGCGGTCCCGCTCCCGGGGGAGAACACTGGGATGCGGCGTACGAAGCGATCCACGATCGAAGACATGGCAGACGGCGAGCGGCCGCCGGAGCGGCTGCTCGGCTCGGGCCCCGGCGTCTTGACGGACGCGGACTTGGTGGCCGTGCTCTTCGGCACGGGCGGGCCCGGCGAAGGAATTCTCGAGTTATCGGCGCGGGTCACCGGGGCGATCCCGCTTCGCCAGCTCCATCGCGTGCCGGTGGAGGAGCTTCTACAAATACGCGGGATGGGCAAGGCGCGCGCTGCGCAGCTCCTCGCCGCCGCGGAGCTGGGGCGGAGGCTGTGGCCGGATGGGGACCCCGCGCCCCTCGTGCGCGGTCCGGAGACGGTCTTCGATCTGACGCGGGACATTCGCACCGCGAACCGGGAGCACTTCGTCGGCTTCTATTTGAACTCGCGGAACCAGGTGCTTCGCCGCGAGATCATTTCCATCGGGAGCCTGAACGCGAGCATCGTCCACCCGCGTGAGGTCTATCAGCCCGCGATCGCGGTCTCGGCCGCGAGCTTGATCCTCGCGCATAATCACCCAAGCGGAGACCCGACCCCCAGCGAGGAGGATCTGGCGATCACCCGCCGCCTCGTGGAGGCGGGGCGGATCCTGGGCATCGACATCCTGGATCACGTCGTGGTCGCGAGGGATGCGTACGCAAGCTTCAAGGAAAGAAAGCTGCTTCATGGCTAAGGCGACCCTTTTCGGTGTCATCCTCTGCGCCGTCGTCGCGGGCTGTGCCGGAGGGCGCGGCGCAGGCCCCTCGATTCCCGAGGGGACGGTCGCGATCCCGGGGCTGCTCGCGGAGGCCGATTCGGCCGCCGCGCGGGGGAACGCGGCGGACGCGCGCAGCATCTACGCGCGCGCGGCGCGGGCGGCGGAGCGCTCGGGGGCGCGCCCGCTCGAGATCCGCGCGGAGCTGGGCGCGGGCCTCATGTCGCTCGCGCTCGCCGACGCCGAGTCCGCCCGGCGCTCCCTTCTGCGCGCGGTCGAATTGGATCCGAATAACGCGGCGGCGCACGTGGCGCTCGGGCGCTACCACGCCGCGATCCACCACTACAAAGACGCCAAGGAGGAATTCGATCGCGCCGCGGCTCTGGACTCGCTGAGCGCGGAACCGCTCTATCGCTTGGGCCTTGCCTATATTGGGGCGGGGGAGACGAAGCTCGCCGCCGAGGCGCTCACCCGCGCCCTGGGACGCGATCCGGGGCATGCCCCATCCCAAGAGGCTCTGAGCACCCTCTTGGATTCGCGCTATCTCGCCGCGGGCCTGCCGGCCGGCTACGGCGCGCTGCGCACCCATCCGAGCGTCTCCCGCGGGGAGCTGGGGGTGATGCTCGCCGCGGAGCTGGGCGCCGATCCGGAGCGGCCGAGCTGGCGCGGCGCGAAGGACTATCCATCGGACACGGAGGAGGCGCGCGGTGCCTGGGGGGAGCGTTGGGTCCGGGTCTCGCTGGCACGCGGATGGATTTCTCCTTTTCCCGACGGCTCCTATCATCTGGGCGATCCGGTCACGCGCGGAGCGCTCGCGCTCTTGATCGCGGACATCGAGAGGGGCTGGGCGCAGGGTGCGTCCGGGTCGCGGGCAGCCCCGTCGGGCGCGCGGGCGGAGGATCCGGCCGCGGCAGGAGGGCTCTCGACGCCCGATCCATTTCCCGACCTTGGCACCCGCCACTACCTCTTCCGCCCTGCGCAGGAGGCGGTGCGGGTCGGCCTCCCGCTTCGTCCGGAAGGGCGCTTCGAGCCCTGGGCGTCGGTAACCGGATCGGAGGCGCTCGCCGCGCTCAAGGGCCTCGCGCGGACGGTGGGTGTCGAGGCCGTTCTTCCGGGGGAACCGGGCAAGGAGGGCATGGTAAAATAGGGCGTGACCCTCCCTCGCGCCGCTGCTTCCCCGCTGGTCATCGCGCTTTGCGCGATGGGGGGCCTTGCACCAGGGCAGGGGCGGGCGGGTGTTGACGCATCTTCTTCGTTTGAAGGTACTTCCGCTTTAGCCTCTACCAAAGCCTACCCCCAGCCGAGCCTCGGCAGCGTGAGCCCTGTTCGCGCACGCGCGCCGTCGGCGCGCACCTATCGCAGCGGCCAGGCGAACCAGGCGGGCGACACCGTCTGGGTCTTCCGCGACAGCCTGGAGACCAGGTCCAGCCCCTCGAACGAGGGTGGCTGGACCCACCAGGACGCCTCGTTTCAGCCCGCCGCCTGGCACATCGACACGGTGTACGGCTGTGAGGGGCACTCCTTCTGGTGCGGCCGGATCGATTCGAGCTGGGTCAATGACGCGAATAGGCGCGGATACGACAACAGCTGGACGCAGATGCTGAGCAACTACGTGAATCTCTTGTCGGCGGCGAGCCCGGTGAAGATCTCGTTCCGACACCAACTGGAAGCCGAATCAGGATTCGATTACGGGACCCTCGAGGTGCTCGATCTGGACGCCGGCTGGCTCCCCCTGAGGACCTGGACAGGGTCGGTCCACGGCCAGAGCGGCGCGCCCTGCGATACGTTCACGATCCAGATCCCCGACTCGATTATGGCGAAATACAACCCCGTCCAGTTCCGGTTCGTCTTCACGAGCGATATCCAAGGGTCCGCCGCGGACGGCATCTCCGCGCCGGCAGATGGCTGGTCCGTGGACAACGTGACGGTGAAAGCGGGGACCACCGACCTTCGATTCTTCGATGATTTCGAATCCGGCCCCGGAACCTGGACCGTATCGACCTTTCCCGCCGTGGGGGACAACTGGCGGATTCAGGCGAACGTCCCGGGGGAGCAGGTGTGCACGAGCAACACCAGCAAGGTCTGGACGGTGACCAGCCCTTCGACCGGGGCGCTCATCCCCCGGATGGACGACAAGCTGATCAGCCCGCCTGTCTTCGTGAACCGGGCCGACCAGGTGTTTGCCGCATTCGACGTCTACCGGAATCTGCCGCTTTTCTCCTGCTTTTACTACAACGTCAAGTTCCGCACGCGGAACGCGGGCGCGGCGTGGTCCCTGTGGAGCCAGTCCTCGAGCCAGATCTATTTCGGGACCGAGAAGGAATGGATGCGGCAGACGGTGGCCCTCCCGGGCGCCGCCGGCAAGGATTCGGTGGAGTTCATGTTGAACGTGAAGGATTACTCCCAGGTCTACTGCGACGGCGTCTCCACGCCCAGCGGGACCGCCGTCTATTTCGATAACCTGGCGCTCGGGGTCCGGGGGCTCGCCCCGCCGTCGATCCTCGTGTCGGAACAGGACCTGTTCCAGGACACGTTCAACACCGCCCCCTTCTGGGCGGACGACAACTTCAACTCCCCCGCCGGGGACAGCACGTCGGTCCGGCTCTCCGCGTCCCGCGGGCTCAAGCAGGCCACCTTCTTCTACAGCCTGAACGGCGGTTCCTTCGCGGGCCTCCCGCTCGCGCCCTTCGGCCCCTCGATCCCGGCCGCCTATTCGGCCGACGTTCCCGCGGGCTCCTACCCGCGGGGCACGCGGCTTCGATACTACTTCTCGGTAACCGATTCTCTCAACGAGACAGTCACGCTCCCGTCGGACGCGCTTGCGGCATCCCATTATTTCGACGCGACCGTGCTGCCCGCGATCCAGGCCCCGTCCGCTGCCTGCGCGGGAGACACGGCCAAGGTGCTCTACGTGAACGCGTTCTCGGGACCGGACGGCGGAGCTTCCATGGATCAGGCTCTCACGGCGCTGGGCCTGCGCTTCGACCGCTACGACGTGAACGCAGCGGCGAACTCATTCGGCAACTCGCCCGGAGGCGGCACGCCGGGCCCGACGCGCACCTGGCCGGCCACGACGGCCGCCACGCTCGGAATGTACTCGGCGATCATCTGGGATGTCGGCGAGCGCTCTTCTTCCACCCTCACCCGGGAAGATCAGCAGCTCCTGGAAGCGTGGGTCAAGCGTCCCGGGAAGAATCGGGGGCTCCTGGCCGCGGGCGACAACCTCGCGTACGACCTCGTGGTCAACGCGCAGGATATCGGCACCTTCCTCACCTGCACGCTCGGGACCACGTACGTCCGGGACATCTGGGAGAACACGCCCCAGGATTCGCTCACCCCGACCTTGGCGGGGGCGGCGGGAACCCGGATCACGTCCGAGCCCTTCCCGCTGGACGGACGATGCCCGTCGCTCAACCGATTCGACGCGCTGGCGACGTCCTCTTGCGCCGGGCCCAAGGCACGGGGTTGGATCGCGTATCCGAACGCGATGCTTGCTTCGATCGAGAAACGAGATTCCGTCGGCGTCGTCGCGGACTCCTCGCGCTCCGTCCTGCTCGGGTTCAGCCTGGCGGGCATTTCCAGCTCCACGCGGCGCAACCTGCTTCTCTACCGGACGATCGTCGGGGAGTTCGAGGTCCCGGGCTGTTACGTCGCGACGGGGGTCGAGGAAACGTCCGCGGAGGCCGCGTCGCCCACCGCGCGCCTTTTCGGGGCCGCGCCGAACCCGTTCAATCCACGGACGTCGATCCGATTCACGCTCTCACGCCCCGCGCGCATCCGGCTCCTCATCTTCGACGTCTCGGGCGCCCGGGTCCGCAGCCTTGCCGACGGGATGCTTCCGGCCGGTGACCATCACATCACCTGGGATGGGAAGAACGACCGCGGGCGAGACCTGGCGAGCGGCGCCTACTTCTACCGGCTCGAGGCGGACCGGGAGGCCCAGGCCAAAAAGCTCATCCTCTTGCGCTGACGGCCGTTTCGCTCTAAGATCCCCTCGATCAGCAGACATCCTTCGGGGCGGGGTGAAAGTCCCCACCGGCGGTGACAGCCCGCGAGCCAAAGGGTCGAGGACCCGGCGGCAGATCCGGCGAGATTCCGGAGCCGACAGTTACAGTCTGGATGGGAGAAGGATGGCCACATTTGGACGGATGCGTCCGGCCCCTGGCCGCGTGCGCCCCGCGGGTGTCTGCCTGCGGGGCGTTTATTTTATGAGGAGGTCATGAATATCCGGGTCGCACCGATCGGCAAGGACTCCCGGGAGAAGGGGCCGTCCCGTCCCGTCTCGACGGCCGAAGAGAGCATGATGCGCGCGGCGATCCGGCTCGCGCGGCGAGGCATCGGCACGACCCATCCCAATCCGCGCGTCGGAGCCTTGGTCCTTCGCGGCGGAGAAGTCGTGGGCCGGGGCTACCACGCGCGCGCCGGCGAGCCACACGCGGAGGTGCGGGCGCTCCAAGAAGCGGGGGCCCGTGCCCGAGGGGGGACGCTCGTCTCGACCCTGGAGCCCTGCGCGCACCAGGGCCGCACCCCGCCGTGCGTCGATGCGATCCTTGGTTCCGGAGTTCGGCGGGTCGTGCTCGGCATGCGCGATCCGAACCCGCTCGTGGACGGACGCGGCGTGAGCAGTCTTCGGGCGGCGGGCATCGAGGTCGTCGAGGACGTGCTGAGCGCGGACTGCCGAGACCTGAATCTTCCGTATCTGAAGTTCCTCGCGACCGGCTTTCCGTGGGTGACGCTCAAATCGATGGTGTCGCTCGACGGGCGGGTCGCGAGCGAGAGCGGCGATTCGCGGGGGTTGGGGGGAGCGGCGGAGCTCAAGCTGTGCCACAAGCTGCGCGCCGGCCAGGACGCGGTCCTGGTCGGGATCGGGACCGTGCTCGCCGATGACCCCGAGCTGACGGTTCGCCTCGCGCGGGGGAGGAGCCCGCTTCGGATCGTGCTCGACTCGCATCTCCGCATTCCGCTCGGTTCGCGGCTGGTCCAATCGGCCGCGTGGGTTCCGCTTTTGATCGCGACCGTGTCGGAGGATCGCGACCTGGGCGACGCCCTTGCCCGCCGCGGAGCCCGGATCTGGCGCTTCGAGGGCGATGGAACGGGGCGCGTGCCGCTGCGCCCGCTCTTCAAGCGGCTCGCGGGGGAGGGGGTGCTCTCCATCCTCGTGGAAGGGGGGCCAACGGTGCATACCGCCCTCCTGCGCGAGGGGCTCGCCGACCGCGTTGCGATCGGCCTGGCACCCCTCATCGTGGGCGGCACGAAGGCTCCGACCTGGACCCGGGACCTGGGACGCCCGCGCTTAGACGAGGCCTTGGAGGTCGACTCGCTCGTGATGCGGCGCGTGGGACGCGATCTTTGGATCGAGGGGTCGCTCCGCACGCAGGGGCCCCGCGATGTTTAGCGGCATCGTGGAGCGCATCGGGCGAGTCGAAAGGGTCGAGCGCACGCCGGAAGGCTCGGCTCGGCTGGCGATACGAGCCGGGTTCGGGACGCCGCCTCCGCCGGGGGCTAGCGTCGCGGTGAACGGCGTCTGCCTCACCGTCGAGAGCGCGCACGGCGACCTCATCCATGCCACGGCCGTGCCGGAAACGCTCCGCCAGACGACGCTGGGGAGGCTCTCGGCCGGCAGCCGGGTCAACCTCGAGCGCGCGCTCAGGGTCGGCGACGAGATCGGCGGGCATTGGGTGCAGGGACACGTGGACGCCGCGGCGAGGGTCGCCTCGATCGGGCGTACGGGAAGCGACGTGCTCCTCGCGGTGGAGATTCCCGGTGCGCTCCGACCGTACGTGGCCCCGAAGGGGTCCTTGGCGGTGGACGGAGTGAGCCTGACGGTCGCCGCGTGGGAGGAGCCTCACGCGACCGTGGCGCTCGTGCCCTACACGCTCGAGCACACCATCGCATCGGAATACCAAGAAGGGGGAATCGTGAACCTGGAGGTGGATATCCTGGCGCGATACCTCGAGCGCCTCATGGTGTCTCGGGGGATCGTCGCACCGTCCCGCCCCGCCGCGGCGGACGCGAGGCGGTCATGAAGCGCGCGGGCTCGTTGCACGGCCGCGCGGGTGGTCGCGATGCGCCCGCGGGGCGCGCCGAGGGATTCGCCGCGTCTCTCTCGACGATCGAAGAGGCGCTCCGAGATATCCAGGCGGGCAGGATGGTCGTGGTGGTGGACGACGAAGACCGCGAGAACGAGGGGGACTTCGTGATGGCCGCCGAGAAGACCACGTCCGCCGACGTCAACTTCATGGCGCGCGAGGCCCGCGGCCTGATCTGCGTCTCCATGACCAGCGGGAGGCTCGGCGCGCTGGGGCTATCGCTCATGGCGCCGATCAACACGGCGCGTTTCTCCACTCCGTTCACGGTCTCGGTCGATCTGCTTCGGGGCACGACCTCCGGTTCTTCGGCTCATGACCGCGCGCTCACAATTCGCGCGCTCGCCGATCCGAAGACAAAGCCCGAGGACTTGGCCCGGCCGGGGCACGTGTTCCCGCTCCGGGCTTTGGACGAGGGGGTCCTGAAGCGACCCGGGCACACCGAAGCGGCGCTCGATCTGGTGCGGCTCGCGGGATTGCGTCCGGCGGGGCTCCTCTGCGAGATCCTTTCGCCGGACGGGCGGATGGCGAGCGGTCATGAGCTGATCCGGATCGCCCGGCGCCACCGGCTCAAGCTCGTCACGATCCGCGATCTGATCCGCTACCGGTACCGCCACGAGCGCCACGTCAAGCGGGTCGCGTCCTCGCGGCTCCCGACGCGCTTCGGGAATTTCCGCGTGGTCGTTTACGAGAGCCTGGTGGATGGCCACCACCACGTCGCGCTCGTCAAGGGATCGGGCGGCGGCAAGCCGCGGCTCGTGAGGGTTCACTCCCAGTGCCTGACCGGAGACGTGTTCGGCTCGCTGCGGTGCGATTGCGGCGAGCAGATGGAAGCCGCCCTCGAGCGGATCGATCGCGAGGGCGCGGGCGCGTTCCTCTACATGCGCCAGGAGGGACGGGGCATCGGTCTCGCGAACAAGCTGCGAGCCTACGAGCTGCAAGACCTGGGGCTGGATACGGTCGAGGCGAATCTCAAGCTCGGATTCGCTCCCGACCTGCGCGATTACGGCGTGGCCGCGCAGATCCTGCGCGATCTGGGCTACGCGAGAGTCCGGCTCCTCACCAACAATCCGCGGAAGATCGATGCGCTCCGCGAGTACGGGATCGAGGTCGTCGCCCGGGAGCCGCTCGAGATCATACCGAACGCCGCCAATGCCCGTTACCTCGCGACGAAGCGTGAGCGGCTGGGGCATCTGCTTCACCATCCCGCTCTCGGAGGCGCCGCCCCGGCGCACACCAACGGAAAACGGGGAACCCGGGCGTGAGCCCTGCGCGTCGCCCCGCGCCGGCGCGCCGTTCGCCACGGAGGGCTGCCGAGTTCCCGGAAGTGATCCAAGGCTCCCTCGACGGCGCGGGGCTCAGGATCGCGATCGTGGTCTCGCGGTTCAACGAGTTCGTCGGGAATCGACTCCTGGACGGCGCGCTCCGCGCCCTCGAGGGCCACGGAGTCCGGGCGCGCGACACCGTCGTGATCAAGGTCCCGGGAGCTTTTGAGATCCCGCCCGTCGCGAGGCTCCTGGCGGATTCGGGTCGCCACGACTCCGTGATCTGCCTCGGCGCCGTGCTGCGGGGGGAGACGCCGCACTTCGATCGGGTCGCCGGAGAGGCTTCGCACGGGATCGCGCGCGCGTCGTTTGAAACCGGTGTGCCCGTGCTCTTCGGCGTTCTCACCGTCGATACCCTCGATCAGGCGCTCGACCGCTCGGGAGGGAAGCATGGGAACAAGGGCGCGGAGGTCGCGGAGGGCGCCATCGAGATGGCCAGGCTCGTGCGCGCGCTCGCCGCGAAACAGCGTTGACCCGCCGGCGACAGGCGCGCGAGCTCGCCTTTCGGGCCGCGTACCAGGCGGACGTCACCGGGGATCCAATCGACCGCTGCCTCGAGGAGATTCTGGAGGACCTCGAACAAGCGGCGGATCCCGAGACCAAGGAATTCGCCTCCTCGCTCGTGTCCACGCTCGCGCGGCATCAGCCCGAAATCGACTCTGTGGTCTCCCGGATCGCCAAGAACTGGTCGCTCTCGCGCATGGCGGCCACCGATCGCTCGGTCATCCGGCTCGCCGCGGCGGAGCTTCTCTACCACGCCGAGGTGCCGGTGCGGGTTACGCTTGACGAAGCGATCGAAATCGCCAAGAAATACGGCATGGAAACGTCCGGCGCGTTCGTGAACGGTATCCTGGATCGCCTGGCCCACGACGTGCGGCCTCCTGGATGAAGACGGCTCTTCTCTCGGACGTTCACGCCAATCTCGAGGCGCTGGAGGCGGTCCTCAACGCCGTGGACGAGCGCGGCGCGGGCCGGATCCTCTGCCTGGGCGACGCCGTCGGCTACGGCGCGAGCCCGAACGAGTGTCTCAAGCTCATCCGCGAGCGTTGCCAGGTGGTTCTCTTGGGAAATCACGATTCCGCGGCGAGCGGCGGACCGGAAGCCGCGCGATTCAACCCGAACGCGAAAGCGGCCGCGCTCTGGACCGCCAAGACCCTGACGCCCGATCACCGCGATTACCTGCGCGGGCTCTCTCCGTGCGAGAGAGTCGAGCCGTATTTCTACACTCACGCATCGCCCGCGGCACCGCGTGATTGGGAATACATCTTCGATCGCTTCGACGCCGAGCCCCAGTTTCAATTCTTCACCGAGCCCGCGTGCTTCATCGGCCACACCCACCAGCCCGCCATCTTCGAGCGCTCCGACTCGGGGTGCGTCTTCTTGCCGCCCACGCGCCTCCTGTTCCATCCCGCCTACCGCTACATCGTGAACGTCGGGAGCGTTGGACAGCCCCGGGACCACGATCCGAGGGCCTGCTTCGTCCTCCTCAACGAGTCCGCGGGGGACATCGAATTCGTTCGTGTGCCCTATGATATCGAGGCCGCGCAGGGGAAGATCCGGGCCGCGCGGCTGCCGGCGGTGCTGGCCTCGCGGCTCGCGACCGGAGAGTAGGCGGCGTGCGAACGTCCACCGAAGCCCACTGGTCGCGCTTCTGGCGCGAGCGCTCCGAGATCGAAGACGTGTACCCGACGGAAGGCCGTGTGGTGGAACAGATCCTCGGGGAGGGGCCGGTCGCGGGGAGGCTGGTTCTCGAGGTCGGCGCCGGATCGGGGCGCGACAGCGTCGCCCTGGCCGAGGCGGGGGCGACGGCGGTTCTCCTCGACTATTCGGCGCCTTCCCTCGAAGTCGCGCGGGGCGTGGCCTCGCGAGCGGGCCGGAGCGTGCATCTGGTTCGCGCGGACGCGCTCCGGATGCCCTTTCGGGACGGCTCCTTCCACGTCGTGTTCCACCAGGGGCTTCTCGAGCACTTCCGCGATCCGCTGCCGCTCCTGCGTGAGAACGTTCGCGCGCTCGGGGACCGCGGCATCCTCCTTGTGGATGTGCCGCAGCGTTTCCATCTCTACACGGTCCTCAAGCACCTTCTGATCGCGGTCGGAAGATGGTTCGCCGGATGGGAGACGGAATTCACGATCGACGAGCTGGAGCGGCTCCTGGGCGCGGCGGGGGTCACGGTCACGCGGAGATACGGCAACTGGATGGTGCCCGGTCTGTTCTATCGTTCGCTCCGCCTGGTCCTTCTTCGCTCGCGTGTCGCGCGCCTCCCGCTGTATCCACCGCCTGTTCCCATCCTGTCGAAGCTCGCGGGCTCGTTTCGCGAGCGTTTCCGCCGCACCCGGGTGTCCTTCTATACCTACTTCGTCATCGGCGTTCTGGGTCGAAAAGAGACGGCGGATCCGCCCCGCTCCGGTGTACCTATCGGGTGAAGCTGCTCGCGTTCAACTGGCGTGATCCCAAGCATCCGGAGGCGGGCGGCGCCGAGCTTCACCTTGTGGAAATCCTGAGCCGGGCGGTCCAGGACGGCGACCAAGTGACCTGGCTTGCCGAGGCCTTCCCAGGCTCGGAGCCCGAGGAGGAGCACCGGGGCATCCGCATTCTCCGGAGGGGGTCGTGGTACAATGCGCACCTTGCTCTGGCCCAGCTCTATCGACGGAGGCTTCGGGGAGAGCGGTTTGATCTTGTCCTGGAAGACATCAACAAAGTTCCATTCTTCACGCCGTGGTACGTCCGCGCGCCCGTGCTCGCCGTGGTGCCTCACCTCTTCGGCGCCACCGTGTTCCGGGAAGCGTCGCCCGCCGTCGGCGCTCTGGTCTGGGCACACGAGAGTTTGATCCCGCTCGTGTACCGCGATGTCCCCTTCCTCGCGATCTCCGAGAGCACCCGTGACGACCTCGTCCGCCGCGGCCTGCGCCGCGAAAACATCTCGGTGGTTCGCTGCGGCCTGGATCAGAGCGGCTACACGGTGACCGTCCCACCGGGGGACCGGACGGAGCCGGTTGTGGTTTTCGTGGGCCGGCTTCGCAAGTACAAGGGGGCGCAATACCTCATCCGGGCGTTCCCGGACGTGCTGCGGGCGGTGCCGGAGGCTCGGCTCCGGATCGTGGGGGACGGCCCCTACCGGGAGAACCTGGAACGACTCTCTCGCTCCCTGAGGATTCGGGAGAAGGTCGAGTTCCTCGGAGCGCTCAGCCAGCGGGACAAGGTGGCCGCGCTGAACCGGGCCCAGGTCGCCGCCGCCCCCTCGCCCAAAGAGGGTTGGGGGCTCACGGTGATCGAGGCGAACGCGTGCGGCGCGCCGGTCGTGGCGAGCAAGAGCCCCGGTTTGGTCGAGTCGGTCCGCGATGGCGAGACGGGTCTCCTGGTTCCGCACGGTGACGCCGGCGCGCTCGCACGCGCCACGATCCGCCTTCTCACCGACCCGAACCTTCGCCTTTCCATGGCGGGTGCCGGGCTCCGCTGGGCCCATGGGTTCACCTGGGACCGCTGCTACCGCGAGAGCAGGGCGGTGATCGCGCGCGCGGCGGGGGCCGCGTGACCGGCGCGACTTCGGGGGTTTTTCGAAAGCTCAAGCTGCCGCTCATCGCGCTCAAGATCATGTTGAGCTTCGCCCTGTTCGCCTATGTGATCGCCAAGGTCTCGCCGCGGAACGTTTGGGTCACGATGAAACACGCGGACCCGAAGCTGCTCGCGGCCGCCGCGGGGTTATTCCTCGTCTCGAGCCTCATCGGGAGCTGGCTCTGGGCGAGGCTCTTACGCGCCCAAGGTGTCTCGATCCCGTATGCCAAGGCGGCCTCGTATTATTTTGTGGGGCTTTTCTTCAACAACTTCCTGCCATCGAACATCGGCGGCGACATCGCGCGAATCTCCGATGCCGCGAAACACGCCGATCACGTGAGCCCCGTCTTCTCCGCGACGGTCATGGATCGCTTGATCGGCATTCTGGCGATCGGGCTCCTGGCCGTGGTGGCCTCGGTCGCGGTGATCGACCGTCTGCATCTCTACGCGATCTACTGGGCCATCCTGATCGTCTTTCTCGTGGCGGCCGCGTTCTTCGCGAGCATCTTCAACCGGAATATCCTCGAGGCCTTCGAGCGTCCCTTCCGCGCGATCGGCGCCCGCAAGATCGAGCGCGGGATCGCCCGTCTGATGGACGACCTCCACGGATTCCGGAGCGAGCGGGGCGCGCTTCTGGCCGCGTTCGCCGCTTCCACTCTGGTCCAGATCAGCCGGATCTACGTCCATTCCCTGGTGGGGCTCGCGCTTGGAGTGCGAATCTCCCTCGCGTACTACTTCCTGTTCGTGCCCGTGCTGGCCGCGCTCATCTCGCTTCCAATCTCGCTGAACGGAATCGGCGTGCGTGAAGGGGCCGCGGTCGTGCTGTTCCGGCTTGCCGGGCTGACGCGCGAGGAGGCGTTCAGCATTCCGTTCCTCACGTACATTCTGTCGGTACTGATCAGCCTGCTTGGAGGGCTCATCTTCATCTCGCGACCGCCGCGGCGCGCGCTCGGGAAGCATCTCCAACGCCGAAAGCTCGCCCGTACCGGTGGGGGCGGCGCCTCCCCCGGAGAGGGCCGGGCATGACTTCCGGAAAGCGCTGGCACCAGGTCGCCGCGGCGCTCGCGTTCGGCTTGCCTCTCTTCGTCTATCTCTGCACGCTCACCCGGACGGTGCCGTTCTGGGATTCCGGCGAGTTCATCGCCACGTCCTATATTCTGGGTCTGCCGCACCCGCCGGGAAACCCGGTCTACACGATGCTCGGTCGGATCATGAGCTTTCTCCCGATCGAGACCGTCGCATGGCGCGTGAATTTCATGAGCGCGCTGGCGTCCGCCCTCACGGCGCTCTTCACCTTCCTGATTACGGTCCGCTCGCTTCGACGCTGGTTCATGGACCAGGCCCCGACTCCCGCGAGGGAGCTCGCCTGCGAGGTGGGCGGGCTCGTCGCCGCGTTCTTCATCGCGTTCTCGAATTCCTTCTGGGACAGCGCGATCGAGGCCGAGGTCTACTCGCTTTCGTCGTTCCTGGTGGTGTTCTCGATCTGGCTCGCCTTCAACTGGTGGGATCATCTGGGGGAAACCAACAACGACCGCCTGCTCGTCCTGATCGTCTACATCCTGTCGATCTCCGCCGCGGTGCACCTCGGCACGATCCTGGTCGCGCCCGGGCTCCTCCTGCTCTTCGCGATGAACCGGACCCGTTACTTCACCACGGGACGGTTCTGGGCCTCGGCGGCCCTGCTCGGCGGGTTCATCCTCTTTCTCTGGTACAACGAGTTTTCGGCGGACGTCGACGTGCCGCTCCCGCTCATCCTCATCATCCTTGCGCTGCTCCTCGTCGTGTACGCGCTGAATTCCAAGAAGCTGGTGAAAAACAATCTCTTCACGTGGTGGACGATCGCGCTGGTCGTAGGGTTCACGGTGCAGCTCTTTCTGCTGGTGCGGAGCCAGCAGCACCCCGCCGTGAACGAGGGCGCGCCGGAGACATTCAACACGTGGAAGGACTACCTGCTGCGGAAGCAATACGGCCCTTCGAACCCGTTCGAACGCCGCGCGGATCTTTGGTATCAGATCAATCACATGTATTTCCGGTACGTCGGGATGCAGTTTGCGCTCACCAGGGGGCTGGGGCCGTTTGGACCCGATTCCTTCTGGGTGATGGCCGTGAACGCGATCCCGTATCTCCTGTTGGCTCTCGGCGCCTATTGGAACTGGAAGCGGGACAAGAAGACCTTCTGGTTTTTCCTGACGCAGAACTTCGTCATGGGACCGGCACTCATCTTTTATCTCAACTTCACGGACCACGAGGTTCGGGAGCGCGACTACTTCTTCACCAATTCCTACCACTTTCTCGCGATCTGGATGGGGATGGGCGCGGCCGGGGTCGTGAAGTGGCTCGCGAGCGCTTTCGAGCCGGCGAAGGCGCCGGCCCCGGCCGGGGTTCCGTCCGGGGCCCCGGCTCCCGCGGGAGCAACCGGAGGCTTCATGCCCTACCGGGCGGGGGTGGCGCTCGGGGCCGCGGCGCTGATCGGAATCTCGCTCCTTCCGATGAAGGAAGGGTGGTACGAACACGACCGGTCGCGTTTCTACATCGCCCACGATTACGCCTACAACATGCTCACGCCCTTGGAACCGGGCGCGATCGTGATGACGAACGGCGACAACGACACGTTCCCGCTCTGGTATATCCAGGAAGTGGAACACGTGCGGAGGGACGTGCGGGTCGTGAATCTGAGCCTGCTCAACACGCCCTGGTACATCAAGCAGCTCCGCGATCAGGAGCCGCGCGTTCCGTTCTCGTTCACCAACGCGCAGCTCGACGCGCTCCAGCCCTATCAGGAGGAGAAGAGCGGCAGGATCATCTGGGTCAAAGACCAGGCCGTGACGGACATGGTCCGGGCCAACCAGTGGAAGCGGCCCGTCTATTTGGCGGTCACGGTGCCCGAGCAGCTCGGGTTCGACAAGCACCTCATGCTGGAGGGACTCGTCTTCCGCATCTACCCGAAGGAGGTCGGGGAGCATAGCGTCGACGCCGGGAAAACGCTCAACAATCTCTACCACGTGTTCCGGTATGTGGGCCTGCTCGACAAGAACCGCAACTACGACTCGACCGTGTACAAGGACGACAACGCCTACAAGCTCGTGCAGAACTACAGCGCGGCCCACGTCCAGGTTGCCTACGAGATGCAGAAGGCCGGGCAGGGCAAGGACGCGATCTCCCTGCTGCGGGACGCGGTCAAGATGACCCCCGATTTTCCGGGGCTCCTCGAGTACCTTGGGAAATCCTACCAGGACACGGGGGACACCGCCGAAGCGGAGCGCGTCTTCACGCAAGCCCTGCGGCGTTTCCCCAACTCGGCCGAGTTCTATTTTCACCTCGGCGTGATCCACTGGCAGAAGGGGCACAAGGAGCGCCGCGCCGATCTGGTCGACCAGGGGCTTCAGGAGCTCCGGCGCGCGTGCTCGCTCGACCAGCGCTACTTCGACTGGTTCGGCGGCCTCTTCAGCGCGCTCTGGCTCGAGGGGCATCACGAGGAGGCCGTGGACGTGCTGCGGAGCTGGACGCGCGCGCATCCCGAAGATCCGCAGGGGGCCGCGTGGCTCCGGAATTACGAGGACTCGCTGAAGGTGCTCTCGGCGGCCCCTCCACGCGGGGGCGCGGGCGGGCGCGCGGCGGGCGGGAGGCGCTGATGCGCGCGCTCGTGACCGGTGTCGCGGGATTCCTCGGCTCGACGCTGGCGGAGACACTCCGGAGCTCGGGGTTCGACGTGGTGGGGGTGGACGCGTTCACGCCGAACTACGAGGCCGCGAGGAAACGCGCGAACCTCGAAGGGCTGCTCCGCGATCCGGGATTTCGGTTCGTCGAGGCGGATCTGCGAAACGTCGCGCTCGAACCCTTGCTCGACGGGGTGACTCACGTCGCGCACCTGGCGGCGCTTCCGGGGGTGAGATCCAGCTGGGGGGACGCATTTCGCGCCTATGCCGAACACAACATCGTCGTCACCCAGCGGCTGCTCGACGCCCTGCGCGGTCGGACGGTCGAGCGCGTCGCGGTCGCGTCGAGCTCCTCCGTCTATGGCGTGCCGACCCGCTTTCCGACGCCGGAGGATGAGCCCCGGCGGCCCATCTCCCCGTACGGCGTGACCAAGCTCGCCACCGAAGCGCTTGTCCACGCGTATCGGCACGAGCAGGGGTTGCCGGCCGTCGCGCTCCGCTACTTCACGGTGTACGGCCCCCGGCAGCGGCCCGACATGGGGTTTCACCGATTTTTCGAGGCGTGCCGCCGCGGAGAGCCGGTGACCATCTACGGCGACGGCGCCCAGACGAGGGACTTCACCTTCGTCGAGGACGCGGTTTCGGCCACCGTCGCGAGCCTGACCCGCCCCGCCGAGGAGCTGGTCTACAATGTCGGCGGAGGGCATCGCGTGACGCTCCGCGAGGTGCTCGATCAGATCGAACGTCTGGTCGGCCGCCCGATGCAGCGCCGCCACATCGAGCCCCAGCACGGGGATCCGCGCGACACCTCGGCCGACACGAGACTCGCGCGGCGCGATCTGGGATACGAGCCGCGTACCGCTCTGGAGCGGGGTCTCGAACGCCAATGGGAATGGCAACGGAACAGGTGATGGAGAAGGAGTCGTCGCTGGGGAAGCCGTCGTACGCCGTGGAGATCACGGCATTGATTCCCGTTTACGACGAGGCGGAGAATCTGAAACCGCTCCTCGAGAAGCTGACGGCGGACCTGGCCGCCCTGCGCAAGCCGTACGAGATCCTGGTCGTCGATGACGGCAGCACCGACGGCACGATCGACCGGCTCCGGGAGCTACATCGCTGCATCCCGCATCTTCGCGTGGTCTCGTTCCGGCGAAACTACGGCAAGTCGGCCGCTCTATCGGTCGGGTTCGCCGAGGCGCGCGGCCGTCATCTCGTGACGCTCGACGGGGATCTCCAGGACGATTCCGCGGAGATCGGACCCTTGCTTCGAAAGCTCGAGGAGGGCTATGACCTAGTCTCGGGCTGGAAACAGAAGAGGAAGGACCCGATCACGAAGACGATTCCTTCCAGGCTCTTCAACGCGGTGACCTCCTCGATGACCGGGGTCAGGCTCCACGACATGAACTGCGGGCTCAAGGCCTACCGCGCCGAGGTCGTCAAGACGATCCGGCTCCGCGGCGAGCTGCACCGCTTCATCCCGGTGCTGGCCCACTGGGACGGGTTCCGCGTCGCCGAGGTTCGGACGGCGCACCATCCAAGGCTTCACGGGAGAACGAAATTCGGGGCGGCCCGGTTCCTGAACGGCTTTCTCGATCTGCTCGCGGTGATGTTCCTGACCACCAACGCGAGGCGCCCGCTCCATCTCTTCGGGCGGGTCGGCGTCTTCGTCGCCCTGGTCGGGGCCGCGATCACGGTCGGTTTCTCCTGGCGCTGGGTCCTCGGGGAAGGGCTCAGGCTGAGACCCGCGCTCTTATTCGGGGCGGTGCTGGTCATCCTGGGAATCCAGTTCATCTCGATGGGATTCCTGGGCGAGCTCATCGCCAGCACCCGCGCGCACGAGCCCGACTACGCAATACGCGAGCGGCTCTAACCGAGCCTTCGGCGGGCGAGGGGAGCGTTGAAGGTCGCGATCCTCGGCCCCACCTACCCGCACCGGGGTGGGATCGCGCACTACACCACCCTGCTCGCCCGCGCGCTGGCCGGGCGGCACGATCTCGCGATGATTTCCTTCGCGCGGCTCTATCCGGGGCTCCTCTTCCCTGGAACGACCCAGTTCGATACGAGCACGATCAGGATCGAGCCCCCCGTCCGTCCGGAGCCGATCCTGGACAGCCTGAATCCCCTGTCGTGGCTTCGCGCCGGGGCGAGGCTCCGGGCCATCGCGCCGGACGCCCTCGTCGTTCCCTGGTGGCATCCATTCTTCGGTCCGTCGCTCGGGACGGCGTCGCGGCGGGCCCGCCCCCCGGGGCGGCGCACCGCGCGGGTTTTCCTCTGCCACAACGTCTCGCCGCACGAAGCGACGCCCATCGACCGGGCGCTCACCGCGTATGGGCTCGGCGGGGCGGACGCGTTCCTCGTTCACGCGCGGTCGGAAGCGGAAAAGCTTCACCGCGTCGCGCGCGGCAGACCGATTCGCGTGCATCCGCACCCCTCCTACGAGATCTTCAGCGAACGGGCGCCGAGCCGGGAGGAGGCGCGCTTGGCGCTCGGCGTCGAGGGACGGGTGCTCCTTTTCTTCGGCTACGTGCGCCCGTACAAGGGGCTCGCCGACCTGCTCCTTGCCCTGAAGCTCGCGCGTCGCGACACGTGGGATTGCGCGCTGATCGTGGGGGAATTCTACGAGCCGCTCGGCCGCTACCGCGCGCCCCTCGAGGATCCGTCGATTCGAGCCCGTGTCCGCCTCGTGAACCGCTACGTTGCGAACGAGGAGGTCGCGCGGTATTTCGCGGCCGCCGACGTGGTCGCCCTGCCCTATCGGGAGGCGACCGGGTCCGGGATCGCCCAGATCGCCTTCGGCGCGGGCGTGCCGGTGATCGCGACCCGCGTCGGCGGATTGGAGGATGTCGTCGAGGAGGGTGTCTCGGGGCTTCTGGTGCCGCCCGGCGATCCTCCGGCCCTCGCCCGGGCGATCGAGCGTTTCTTCGACGGCGGTATGGCGGAGCGGCTCCGCGGCGGCGTGGCGCGGAGCCGGGGTCGCTTCGGGTGGGACGCGCTCGCGGGGGCGCTCGAATCGCTCGCGGCGGAGTGCCTGTCGTGACCGCGCGCCCGACCTGGGCGGTCATCTTGGCCATGAACCAGCTCGGGATGACGCGCGAATGCCTCACCTCGGTCTTGGCGCTCGAGCCGGCCGCCGAGCACGTGCTCCTCGTGGACAACGGCTCCACGGACGGGACGGCGGAGGCCGTGCGGGCCGAATTTCCGGAGGTCGAGGTGCTCCGCCTCGACAGGAATCTCTACTTCGCGGGAGGGGTGAACGAGGGAATCCGGGCGGCGCTCAAAGGCGGCGCGGGGTCGATCCTGCTCCTGAACAACGACGTGGTGCTGGAGCGCCCGGCGCTCGAGAAGCTGCGCTCGGCGCTGGAAGCGAGCCCGGCGCGGGCCGCGGTGTCCCCCAGGATCTATTACTACGATTCTCCGGATGTAATCTGGTTCGCCGGGGGCGTGGTCGGCCGCGGTCTCGGGTTGATCCGCCACCGCGGCGTCAACGTGAAGGACGAGAAGCTTCGCGACGCGCCCCGCGCGGTCGACTACGTGTCGGGCGCGGCCTCGCTCCTATCCAGGGGAGCGCTCGAAGCAGTCGGCCTCTTGGATCCGGGCTACGTCATGTACGTCGAGGACGTGGACTGGTGCGCTCGGGCCCGGGAGCGGGGTCTGATTCTTTGGTACGAGCCCTCGGCCAAAGCGTGGCACCACGTGTCCGCGACGAGCGGGGGCGGCTTGACGCCGCTCAAGGCCTACTTTCGGCTTCGGAGCGGCGCGCTCTTCCTCGCGCGCCACGCGAAGCCTTGGGAACGCGTTCCCTCGTGGGGAGCCTATCTTGCGTGGACGGCGTGGCTCGTTCTCCGCTCGATCGCGCGCATGAACCTCCGGTCCGCGAGCGCGCTCGTGCTCGGCTTCGCCGATTTCACGCGGATCCTCCTCGGCGCGTCGCCGCCGCCTCGTAGACCCGAGTCATTCGCTCCGCCAGAAGCTCGACGCTGAATTGGGCCGCCCGCTCCTTCCCGAGGCGGGAGAGCTCGGCCAGCGCGCCCGGGTCCTGGGCCGCCGTCCGCAGCCTCTCCGCGAGCGCCGCGACATCTCCCGAGGGAAAGAGCATGGCGGCCTTCCCCACAACTTCCGGGAGCGCCCCGGAGTCGCTCGTGACGCACGGCGTCCCCACCGCCATCGCGAGGAGCGGAGGGATGCCGAACCCCTCGTATCGGGAAGGGTAGATGAGCAGCTTCGCTCCGCCCAAGAGAGCGGCCAGCTCGGAATCGGGTACGTATCCGGGCCAGTGGGCGCGCAATCCTTCCGCCTTCGCCGATCGCGCGAGTCGATCGGCGAGAGCATTGCGGGCGCCGGCCAGAACGAGCGCGGGGGCGTTCCTTCGGTCGGGGAAGGCGCGCGCGACGGCCTCGATGAGGAGATCCACTCCCTTCCTGGGATCGAAGCCGCCGAAGTAGAGCCAGTAAGGCGCGCCGCCGAACCGGGCCCTCGGGGCCGAGACCTGGTCCGCGGACGCGGGCTTGAGCCAGCGGGGAACCGCGCACGGGACCACCTCGATCCGCGAGGCGGCCTCGGGGACCAAGGCCGCGATGTCGCGGCGGCTCGCATCGCTCAGGGTGACGATGGTGGAGGCGTTTCGCGCCGAGGCGCGGACGGCGCGCCGGTAGAGCCAGCGGTGGAGGAGCGCCGGCTTCGGCCAGGGGACGAGCCGAGGCATGACCCACGGAATCACATCGTGAAGAGAGAGCAGGGATGGGAAGGGGAGCCCCGAGGGAACGCCGTGGTTCCACGTCGCGTGATAGAGATCGGGGGGCGGCTCGATCGCGCGGAGAATCCGCGGAAGCTCGAGCGCTTCCCAGCGGATTCGGCCATTTTCCGGTCCGGAGACCCTCACCTCGATCGACTCGGAAACAGAGGCCGGCTCGACCGGCCGGTCGCTCACGCCGATGAATTCAAAACCGCGCGGCGAGAGCTCGTGCACAATCTGAGTCAGAATGAGACCGATGCCGGTAGCCGGCCCCCGCGCGAGGGGCCTCAGGTCGATCGCGACTCGGATCGGGCGGGGCACGCGAGGGCACGCTACGGGAGGCCCGGCGAAAGGTCAACGAGTCCGCGCATCTCACGTCTTGACGCTCGATTGCGGCTCCCCGTACTCTGAGACGATGCGCGACCCCGGAGGCTCACGTGCGTCCCGCCTGGGACGTCGTCTGGCTCAGTGATATTCCATGGGGGAGTCTCTGGCAAAGGCCGCAGCAGCTCGCCACGAGGTTCCCGCCCGACGCGCGGATTCTCTTCGTGGAGCCCTGGACGCTCGGCCATGCCGCCGCCTTCCGGCCCACGCCCGTCACGGAGCGAATCTCCCGCGTCTCGTTTCCATTTCTCCCTCTCCACGCGCGGTCGCCTCGCTTGAGACGCCTCGCGTACAGGATTGGGAGCTCGGCCCTCGCGACGCGATGCCTCTTCGGGGCCCAGCGCGCATGGGCGCACACTCTCGGCGGATTCGGCCGGCCGGGAGCGAGGCGCCTGGCGCTCGTGCAGAATTTCCTCGCGCGCCCCTCGTTGGGCGCGTTTCGACCGGAGCGTGTCGTGTACGACATGATCGACGCCCCGCTCCACTTCGCTCCCGTTCCGCCGCGCCTCGTGCCGCAGTGGGAGCGGCTCCTCCGCGAGGCGGACCGTGTGTGCGTCACGTCGGGGCCGCTGGTCCAGCTCGCCCGCTCCGGCGGCGCCCGGAAGCCCCGTCCGATCGGGAACGGGGTGGAGGTCGCCCGGTTCCAGGCGGCGCCGCCGGCCGATTTCCTGCCCGGGGAGGCCGGCGCGCCCGTTCTCGGCTACGTTGGATCCCTCCACTCCTGGTTCGACGTGCCGCTCGTCGCGACGCTCGCCCGGTCGCTCCCGGAGGCGCGGGTCGTTCTGGTCGGTCCCGCACACCCCTCGACGCGCGGAGAGCTGGAGCGGGCTTCCGAGTCGACGCCGAATCTCTTCTGGCTCGGCCCCAAGCCCTACTCCGAGATTCCATCGATCGTGCGGGCGTTCCGGGTGGGGTTGATCCCGTTCCGGCGCACCCCGCTGACCGAGGCGGTGAACCCGGTCAAGCTCTACGAGTACGCGGCGGCCGGCGTCCCGTGTGTCACGACGCGTTTCACCGATGAAGTCGGCGCGTGGGGGGAGGCGGCGCGCGTCGCCGATTCGGAAGAGGGCTTTGTCGCCGCGGTGAGATCGCTCGCGAGCTCGCCCCCCGATCCCGCGCCTCTGGTCGCGTTCGCGCGAGCCCACGATTGGGACGAGATCGCGCGGGAGTTCGTCGCGTTTTGTCTGGAGGACGCCGCGTGACGCGCCCCTCGCGAGGGGCAAAAATCGGAGCGCGGCAGGCGGGTCCCCGCGAACCCAAGGACGCGGCCGACCTTTCGCGCTGGGCCTGGGCGCTCGTCGCGCTCCTCGTCCTCGTCTTCTTCTACCCGATTGCGTTCGGAAAAGTCTTCCTCACTCCCGATTCGGTCGCTCCCGCCGGATTCGCGCGAATCGCGCTCGACGCGCTCCAGAAGCGGCACGTGTACGCGCTTTGGAATCCGTATCACTTCCTGGG
Organism: Candidatus Eisenbacteria bacterium; assembly: GCA_005893275.1. Taxonomy (NCBI): domain Bacteria; phylum Candidatus Eiseniibacteriota; species Candidatus Eiseniibacteriota bacterium. Next base: position 93,014 of record VBOW01000020.1, read on the forward strand.
AATGCCTTCCTTCGGGAGCCTCACGTTCGTGCCCTACGTCTATCCATTGGATCTGGTCTTCGGATTCTTGAACAAGACGCTCCATTTTCCCGATCTCACGTGGCTTCTCGCGCACTACCTCCTGCTGGCGGTCTCCATGTTGGCGCTCCTGCGCGCGCTCGGCGCCTCGGCGGAAGGGGCGGCCCTCGGGGCGCTCACGTTCGCGCTCACCCCGAATCTTGTGGCGGTGGGCGTGTTCGGGCATGGGAGCCAGATCATGACCGCGGCGTACCTGCCGCTCCTGATCCTCCTGCTCGACCGGTTCGTGCGGCGCGGATCTCCGCCCGCGCTGGCCGGGTTCGCGCTGGCCGCGGCTCTTCAGCTGCTCCGGGGGCACGTGCAGATCGTCTTTTACACATGGCTCGCGCTCGGCGGCTACGCGGTCTTTCTGGCGGTCCAAGGGGTCCGGGAGGGCCGGAGGGGAGAGGCGGCCCGCGCCCTCGGCGGGCTTGTCGGGGGGCTTGCCCTCGGTTTCGGGATGAGCGCCTTCCTCTACCTTCCCACGCACGAGTACGCGAAGCTCTCGGTCCGCGGCGGCGGCGAGGGGGGTGGCGCCGGTCTCGAGTACGCGACCTCCTGGTCGTTTCACCCGCGCGAGATCCTCACGTTCGTGATCCCCAGCATGTTCGGCTTCGGGGGCCGGACCTACTGGGGAAGCATGCCCTTCACCGACTACCCGAACTACATGGGAATCGTGCCGCTCGCGCTGGCGATCTACGGCGCCATGCGATGGCGCGGGAAGGTGCGGTGGTACCTCGTGACGATGGCGGGGATCGCCCTCGCCATGTCGTTCGGGAAGCACCTGAAACCGCTGTACGCGCTTCTCTACGACCACCTCCCGTTTTTCAACAAGTTCCGCGTCCCGGTGATGGTCTTGGTGCTCGTCCAGTTCGCGACGGGCGCTCTCGCCGCCTTCGGTCTCACGAGGGCCCTCGAGCGCGGGGCCCCGACCAAGGGGAGGGAGGCGGCGGACCCCGGCGCCTCGTGGATGCGGGCGGCCGTGCTGTCGGCGGCGGGCGGGGTCGCGGTGGTCGCGCTCCTTCATGCGCTCTCGGGGCCGCTCGAGATCGCCGCGATCCACAGCCGTCCCTCTTTCAGCGCGGAGGCGGCCCGGCAGGCGCTCGACCTGGCCTCGCTCGACGCGATCAAGTCGGGGGTCCTGCTCGGGCTCGGATTTTTCGTCATCGCCCTCGCGCGGCGGGGACGGATCGGCCGGCTCGCGGCCGGGGTTTTGATTCTCACCGTCACGGCGGTCGATCTCTGGGTGATCGACCGCAAGATCATCGACCCCGAGGTGGGATCCCCACAGGAATACGCGGAGTACTTCAAGGAAACGCCCGAGGTGACCTTCCTCAAATCCGACCGGAGCCTTTTCCGCGTCTACCCGCTCCAGTGGAACGACAGCCGGCTTGCGGCCTACGGGATCGCGTCGGTTCTGGGGTATCACCCGGCGAAGCCCAAGCTGTATCAGGCGCTGGCCGACACCGCGCAGATCCTGTCCAGCCTGGACATGCTTCGCTTCCTGAACGTGAAGTACGTGCTCACGGACGGCTACATTCCGCAGGGAGCGCCCGGGCTCGCCCTGCGCCACGACGGCGATGTGAAAGTCTACGAGCTGGAAGGCGCTCTGCCCCGCGCCCACGTGGTGCACCGGCTGAAACCGGTGCGGAACGACTCCGTCACGCTCGCGATCATCCGGACCGGCAACTTCAATCCGGCGGGTGAGGCGCTCTGGACCGGTCCAGATCCCTTGCCCCCGATGGAGGAGCCGGGGGTGCCGGACTCGGTCGGCGTGATTCGATACGATTTCAACGAAGCCGAGTTTCTCGTCTCGACCTCGGCGCCGGGGTTGTTCGTCCTTTCAGATCAGTACGACCCGGATTGGAGGGCGACCCTGGACGGCGTCCCGGAGACGATCCATCGCGTGGATTACCTGATGCGGGGCGTCCTGGTCGGGCCGGGGGTGCATCGGATTCGCTTCCGCTACGAGCCGTCCGCGCTCCAAGCGGGGGTCCGGATCTCGATCGTGTCGCTGGCGCTCACGGTGGGATTGGCGGGCGCGGGCCTGATCCGGCGCCGGTCCGCGCGCCGGTCGAATCCGAAAAACGGCGAGCCCGCGGGGGAACCGGCCGCGTGAGGGCGCTCGTGATCATCCCCACCTACAACGAGCGGGAGAATCTGCCCGAGCTATTGAGGCGGATCTTCGCGGAGGGTCTGCCGCTCGAAGTGCTCATCATCGACGACAATTCGCCCGATGGAACCGGCGCGGCGGCGGACGCGCTGGCCGCGGCGGATCCGCGGGTCCACGTGATGCACCGTCCCGGGAAAATGGGCTTGGGCTCCGCGTATGTCTCCGGCTTCCGACACGCCATCGAGCACGGCTACGACGCCGTGTTTGAGATGGACGCCGATTTCTCGCACAATCCGGATTCCCTTCCGGAGTTTCTGAGGGAGCTCGAAAAGGCGGACCTCGTGGTGGGATCACGCTACCTGCACGGGGTCACGGTCGTGAACTGGCCGCTGAAGCGGCTGATCCTCTCCTACCTCGCGAACGTCTACAGCCGCGTCATCACGGGAATGCCGATCAAGGATGCCACCGGCGGCTTCAAGTGCTTCCGCCGGCAGGTGCTCGAGTCGCTCGACCTGAGCCGCGTCAAATCGGACGGCTACGGCTTTCAGATCGAGATCAATTTCAAGGCGTGGAGAAAGGGATTCCGCATCCGCGAGATTCCGATCCTCTTCGTCGACCGCCGCGCGGGGGAATCCAAGATGTCACGGCGGATCGTCTGGGAGGCCGCATGGATGGTCTGGCGGCTCCGCATCCTCGACCTGCTCGGCGCGCTCTAGCCGGGACCGCCCCATGCACCTCTCCCTGATCGTCATCCACTATCACACCCGCGCGGCGCTCGGACGCCTGCTCCAATCGCTCCGCGAGGCGCCTCCCGAGCCGCTCCGCGAGGTTCTCATCGTGAACAACTCCGGAGAGCCGATCGAAGATCTGGTGGAGGGGGTGCCGGCGAGAATCCTCGTCCCCGGACGAAATCTCGGCTACGCGCGCGGCGTGAACGAGGGGATCCGGGCGGCCCGGGAGGAGGCCGTCCTGATCCTGAACCCGGACATCCAGGTCCTGCCGGGCTCCATCGAAGCGCTGGTCCGGTGCGCCGGAGAGCACCCCCGGGCCGGAATCCTCGCCCCCAGGCTCCTGAACCCGGACGGAACGCTTCAGCTTTCCGCCCGCCGATTCTACAATTGGAGGACCCTCCTCTTGAGACGGGCGCCGCTCGGGCCGTACGCGGCCCGGAGCCGCACGCTCCGGAACCACCTCATGGCCGACTGGGACCACGCGGAAACCCGCGCCGTCGACTGGGTTCTGGGAGCGGCGATGCTCGCGCCAAAGCGCGCGGTGCGGGACGTGGGGCTGATGGATGAGCGTTACTTTCTTTACTTCGAAGACGTGGATTGGTGCCAGCGAATGTGGCGCCACGGGTACGAGGTTCTCTACTGTGCCGACGCCTCGATGGTGCACGAGTACACCCGCGGGAGCGCCCAGCTCCGCGCGCGCTCGATCCGCGCGCACGCGGCCGGGCTGCTCCGCTTCGCCGAGAAGTGGAGCGCCGTCCTCTACGCCGTGAGCCAGAATCGCAAGCGCCTTCTCGCTCTGGCGACCCTGGCGACAGACGTCCTGTCGGCGGCTCTCGCCTTCCTCGGCGCCTACGCCATTCGGGCTTCGCTCGCGCCGGTCTTCGCCAAGCCGATCTACCCGCTGCCGAGCTACGGCGGGCTTCTCTTTTTCACGGTGGCCGTCACGTTGGCCGCGCTCACCGCCAACGGGCTCTACCGCCGGTCCACGTTCCTGGACGCGATCGAGCGCGCGTTCTCGATCGGGCAAGCGGTGATCCAAGCGGTTCTCTTCCTGATGGCGGCGACCTTTCTGTTCCAAACCCCGCGGTACTCGCGCGTGCTGGTGCTTCTCCTGGCCCCGCTTCTCTACGGGGCCCTCCTCGCAACGAGGACTCTGGTCGGACGGCTGGGCGCCGGAGCGCGCCGGCAGGGCTTTGCCTTTCGCCGGGTGCTCGTCGTGGGGTCGGGGAGCGAAGCCGAGCGGGCCCGCGAGGCGCTGGAGGAAACGCGCGGCGAGGGATTCGAGCCGCTGAAGACCGCGGCGCCCGCCGAGCCCGGCGAGCCGCCGGAGGCCGCCGCCGCGAGGCTCAAGACGCTCGTCGAGAGCGAGCGGATCCAGATCGTCTGCGTGGTGCCGCAGCCGGACGAGGTGCCGTACCTGCTCGCCGCCGCGACGGCGTTGCGCGACTCGGGCGCGGCGGTCTACTGGGCGGGCTCGGTGGCCCAGCTCGCCGCCGAAGAGAGCCTCGGCTCGCTCGGACGGCTGCGCGCGGTGCTGCTCCATTCCCCGAGCCGGGGCCTCTCGCTCCGGGTGAGGAAACGCGCGAGCGATCTTTTGCTCTCGATTTTCGTCGCTCCGTTTCGCTGGGGTGCGCTGCGGGCGTATCTCGCCGGGCGCGGCGAGCGCTACGGTCCCGCCGAAGCCTGGGGGCGGGTCTGGTCGGGACGACTGAGCTGGGTCGGCCGGAGCGCCTACGAAGCGGACCGGTGGGCCGGCGTCCCCGGCTGGGCGAGGCTCGCGCTCGAGTCGGTCCGCCCCGGCGTCGTGACGCCGCCGGACGGGGCTTCCGGCGATCCCATGGCCAAGGTGGCGGCCGAGCTCGCCTACCTGTCGCGCTTCTCGCTCGCCGAGGACCTGCGTGTGTTTCTCCGGGCCACGAGGGGAACCATCCTTTGAGGTGGATCCTGTCTCTCCTTTCCGGACGGGCCCCGGGGATGGCGCTCGCGCTCGCGGCGATAGCCTCCTGCTGCCTCGGCGAAGCCGCGTCGGCCGCATCCAGGACATCGCTCTTCGTGAGGAATTACGTCAACTCGAACGAGATCCAGAGCCTGACGGCGTGGAAGGGGCTCCTCGCCATGGGGACCCTCGGGGGGATCGTGACGATCGATCCCGCGACCGGCGCCGCGACGAAAATCCTCCGCTCGCCGGGAGGGCTCCCCTCGAACCGCGTTCTCTCGATCGAAGTTTCCCCTTCGGGCGCGCTGTGGGCCGGGACCGCCGAGTCTGGTATCGCCCGGCTCCGGCCCGACGGGAGGTTTCGCCGCACGCTCAGCTCCTTCGACGGTCTCCCCGGCGACCGCGTCCAGACGATCTATGTCCGCGGGGATACGGTATGGGTCGGCACGAGCGCGGGGGTGGCGCTCTTCACCGAGAACCCGTCGACCGGACAGATCGGACTGACGCGCGCCTACACCAACGCGAGCACGTCGGGCGCGCTCGTCGGCGACGACGTGCGGGCATTCATCCAAGTCGGGGACACGCTCTGGTGCGCGACGATGTCGGGGCTCTCGAGCTTCGCCGGCGGCGCGTGGCTCGACCGCACGGCGACGCTTTCGTCCCCGGCGACGTCCTTCGCGTTGTACGCGGACACGCTCTGGGCCGGCACGTCGCTGGGCCCCTATCAATACGCCGGAGGCGTCTTCCGGGCGGCGAACAGCGGCCACGGGTTCCCGAGCCAAGTTCTGTACACGGCCGGAGGGAGCCTCTTCTCGGGGGCCACGACCCTCGGAGCCTACGAGTACGACCCGCAGACCGCCTCGTGGGGCTCCCTCAACACCGGGCTTCCAAGCCTGCGGGTGACCTCCTTTCGCGTAGGCCCCGATGGGAGGCTCTGGGTGGGCACCCTCGGCGGCACCGCGCGGCTCCTCCTGCCCACGACAGCCGCATGGGAGCCTCATCTCTCCGACGGGCCGCTCGTCAACGGAACGCAGCGCGCCGCGGTGGATCCGCGCGGAGTCTGGTTCTCGACCGGCAACGCCTTCCCGCCCGGCTCAGGACGCGGCGTCGTGCTCCATTTCGACGGGGCGTCGTGGAACGCGCTCACGAACGCCTCGACCGGCGGCGCGCTGCAGGAGGCCGACGTCTTCGCGATCTTCTACGATGGCTCCTCGAAGCTCTGGATTGGCCATTGCTGCTCGGACGGGAGCCCGCGTCCACGCGTGGATCGGTATGATCCGGGAACCGGGACCTGGGACCTGCCCGCGGTGCACAACATATGGGCCATCGACCGGTCGCCCTCCGGTAGGGTCTACGCCGTGAGCGTGGAGCACGAGAACGGAGTCTACGAGCTCGACGCGGGGACAGGAGCCCTCCTCGACTCCCTCACCCCTATGAACTCGGGTCTCACGAGCAATAACCTCCGGGGGGTGCGCTTCGACTCCGCGGGGAGGGCATGGTTCGGAACGGCCTTCAACGGCGTCGATATCTGGGACGGCCGAGGAACTCCGGATCACTCGGACGATGTCTGGACCCATGTGACCGTGCAGCCCAGCGACCAGGTGTCCTCGCTCGCCGTGCTCGATCCCCAGACAGCCTGGATCGGCACACAGGGAGGGGCGGGCCGGATCCACAACGGGGTCTTCACCCGCGTCCTGACCTTGGCCCCCTCGTTCGGCGGTCCCGGGCTTCCCAGCGTGCAGGTGAACGATCTCACCCTCGACTCCAAGGGGAGCGTGTGGATCGCGACGTCGGGAGGTCTGGCGCGGGCGGACGCGGCCGGGGCGGGCGCGATCGAGGTGTTCACGTCGCGGGACGGCTTGGTCGATGACGATATCCGCGCGCTCGCTTGGGATGACGCCCGAGGGGCGCTCTGGGTGGGAACGGCCCATGGGGTCTCCCGCGTCGTTCCCACGACGGGAGGAGAGCCGGGCCTCACCGATCAGAGTTACCTCTATCCGAACCCCTCGCGCGCGATCCTCGGAACCCTGAAGGTGGGCGGCATCCGAAACGCGATCGACGGAGAGATCCGCGACCTAGCGGGAAACGTGATCCACCGTTTCCGATGCGATCCCGCCGCGAACGAGATCTGGGATTTGAGGAAGCGGGACGGCGGCCTCGCCCCGCCCGGTGTCTATCTCGTCGTGCTTCGGGACAAGAGCCAATCGCGAATCCTGCGCGTCGCGGTGGTGCGGTGAAGCTCAAATCGCGGGTCGCCTGTCTGTCCCCGCCCGACCGCGCGGCGTGGGACGGCCTCGTCGCGAGCGCTCCCGAGGCGACGGTGTTCCATACCTCGGCGTGGGCGGAGCTCTGGGTGGCGGAGTGGCGCGGATCGCGGTGGGTCGCCCTCGTCCTCGAGGACGAGAAAGGATACGCCGGCGGGGTTCCCGCCATCGTCCGGAACCGGGGCATCGGCCGGGCCGTTTTCTCGATGCCTTTCGGCACCTACGGCGGGCCGCTCGTGCGCGCGGACCATCCCGACCCTGCGTCCGTGCGGCGCGAGCTGCTCGGGTCCTTCGCGCAGCTCGCCGGAGGGAGTTGGACGCTGCGCTCGGAGCTGACCTGGTATCGGGGGAACCGGGCCGAGATCCCGGCGCGGCTTCCGGCCGTCGAGCGAATCACGCACGTGCTTAAGCTGGAGCGCGATTTCGAGGCTTTGGCCCAAGGGTTCGCGCCGCCCACCCGCCGCCTCGTCAGGCAAGCCGCCGAGAGCGGCCTCACGATCCGCTCCGCGGCCGACGAATCGGACGTGCGCGCGTACTACGATATGGCGGTGGAAACCGTTCGTCGCCGCGGCGGCGAAGCGAAGCCCTACTCCCTCTACGAGCGGATCTATCGTTCCTTCGGGCCCGAAGGGCTCGCCCGGTATCACCTGGTCCACCACGGCGAGACGCCGGTCGCCGGGAGCCTTCACCTGTTCCACCAGGGGGTCGCCATGAACTGGCTCACCGTCTCCTCCGAGGCGAGCTGGCCCCTGCGTCCCAACAACTTCCTTATCGCTGGAATCTTGGTGACCCTGTGCGACGCCGGATACCTCGAGTACGACTTGGGCGGCTCTCCCTCCGACGCCGCCGGCCTGATCCGCTTCAAGGAGGGCTGGGGCGCGACACCGCGGCCGCTCGTCGTGGCCGGGCGGCGGAGCTCGGCGCACCGGAAGCTCCGGGGGTAGCGCGGCCGTGCGCATCCTCCTTCTCGCGCATGGGCCTTCGGTCCACACCCGCCGCTGGGCCTCGGCGCTTCGGGAGCGCGGGCACGACATGCTCCTCCTGACCGCCCACGAATGCGCCGACCCGGGGATCCCCGCGCGGGTGGTCGGCAGCCCCTGGCCCGTGAAGGCTCTCCGCTACTGGAGCGCTCTCGGCGCGGTGCGGCGGGAGATGCGGGCCTTTCGGCCCGACGTGACCGTGGCGCATTTTCTGCCGAACTACGGGTTCCTCGCGGCGCTCGCGCAAGCCCACCCGTGGCTGCTCGTCTGCTGGGGCTCCGATCTCCTCACGAACGCGCGCCTCTCGCCGCTCCACCGGGCGCGCGCCCGCTACGTTCTGCGCCGCGCGGGGCTCATCCACGTGGACGCGGCGGTGCTCGCCGAGGCCGCCGTCGCGCTGGGCGCGCCTCCGGCGCGGGTTTGGACGAGACCCTGGGGTGTGGACGCCGGCGCGTTCGGGCCCGCGGGCGAATTCCGCGCCGCGCGGAACGGGGCCCGGACCATCCGCCTTCTTTGGACCCGCCAGCTCGAGCCGGTTTACGACCCGGAGACCTTCGTTCGCGCGCTCGGCATCCTCAAGCGGCGCGGCCTCCCGTTCCACGCGACCATGGCGGGGGAGGGGTCGCTCCGCGCGTCGGTCGAGGCGCGGATTCGGGCCGAGGATGTCGCGCGCCATGTCGTGCTCGAAGGATTCGTCGGTCCGGACCGGCTCCGGGCGCTCCACCGCGAAGGAGACTTCTACGTCTCGCTCGCGCGCTCCGACTCGACCTCCCAGTCCCTCCTCGAGGCCATGGCCGCGGGCTTGCTCCCGATCGTGAGCGACATCGCGGGAAATCGCGAGTGGGTGACGCACCGCCGCGTGGGCTACCTGGTTCCGGTGGGCGATCCCGAGGCCCTCGCGTGCGCGATCGCCGAGGCGTCGCGGGACCCGGAGGCGGTTACCTATCGCGCCCGCGCCCGTGCTGCGGTGAGCGCGCGCGCGCGCTTTGCGGATACGCTCGAGCAGCTCGAGGCAAAGCTCGCGGCGCTCGCTCGATCGGGGAGCGCGCGCTGAGACGGGTCCTTCTTCTCGCCTATTTCTTTCCACCGCTGGGAGGCGGGGGGTGCCAGCGCACGCTCAAGCTGGTGCGCTACCTGGAGCCTCTCGGATGGTGCTCTTCGGTCGTCACCACCCGGAATCGCGACTACTGGATCCTCGACCCGAGCCTCCTCCCCGAGATCCCCGCGGGCGCGGAGGTGATCCGGGTCGGAGGGCTCACGGCCCTGGGCGTCCTCCGACTCTTGACGCACGCGGGCGTCCCCGTCCATGAGCCGCAAGGCTCCCGTCGCCCCGCCTCGTTCCGGGCGCTACGCGCGCTCCAGCGCTGGGTCTTCCTCCCGGACGGATATCGCGGGTGGGCGGACGCCGCCCGCCGCGCCGCGGACGCGCGCATCCGAGCCGGCGGCATCGACGCGCTCTGGACGACATCCTCTCCCGAGAGCGCGCACGTGGCGGGGCTCTCGCTCAAGCGGACGCACGGCGTGCCCTGGGTGGCGGACTTTCGCGATCCCTGGGTGGGGCGCGTTACCTATCGGCCTCCGACGCCCTGGCACGACGCGAGGAATCGCGCCCTGGAGCGCCGCGTGGTTCGGGAAGCGGACCGGGTCACGCTCGTGAGCGAAGCGATGGTGGCGCTCTATCGGGAGCGATACCGCGAGGTCGACCCTTCGCGTTTCATTTTTTTGCCCAATGGGTTCGATTCCGATGATTGGCGTCGCGCGGCGCGCGCGGCGCAGGAGGAGGACCGGATCGCCGGCGGCTTGCGGGAGCCTCGACGATTCGTGCTTCTCCACGCCGGGCAGCTCGCCCACCGCCCGACGGTGCGAACCCTCCTCGGCGCGGCGCGGCGCGTGCTCGAGCGCGATCCCGGCGCCCGCGATGATCTGCGGATCCGGTTCATCGGCGGGAACGAAGAGCTGAGCGCACGCGATCGGAAGCGATACGGCTTGGGCGAGGTGCTCGAGCTTCACCCCTCGCAGCCGCACGTGGAGGCGCTCGTATCGATGCGGCGCGCGGGTGCGCTCCTGCTGCTGGGGCATGGCGGGGCAGCGGACTCGCTCCTCTACACGGGGAAGATCTACGAGTACCTGAGCAGCGGTCGTCCCGTGCTCGGGATCCTCGATGCAGGCCCCGGTGCGGCTCTGATCCGCGGCTCGAACGCCGGGGCCGTGATCCCGCCCGGGGACGAGGAGGGGGCGGCGAGGACGATCCTCGAGTGGCTTCGCGATTGGCGCGGCGGGGCCGACCTCTCCACCCACCTCCAGGAGGAATCCCTTTCCGTATGGGAGCGGCGGAACATGGTGTCAGACGCCGCGGAGATTCTCTCCGAAATTCTACCCATCCGCCCCCACTAAGCCTTTCTCGACCCACCCGGCCCTACTCGCCCAACTCTATATTTTTCAACGAAATAAAAATTTTGCCCTGTCCATGAAATCGGCTTGACACCTTTTTCCTACAGGCTGTAGGATGCCGCCGTGGTGATTTGTGGGGAATAGTGGGAATCCGAACTGCCACGGGGGCCAGCCCGATGGCGGATAGGGACGGTGGATGGCGACGTTTCGGGGGAGCTACCGGCATTCGATCGACCACAAGGGTCGGATCAGCATCCCCGCGCGGTTTCGCCGCCTCCTCTCCGGCGAGGCCTCCGACACCTTCATCATCCTCCGGGGCCTCGAAACGTGCGCGGCACTCTATCCGCTCGATGAATGGCGGCGGATGGAGGAACGCCTCCGCGGCCGCTCCTTTCACGACGAAACCAATCGCCGCTTCCTGCGGATCATGTCGCTGGATCTGAACGAAGGAACCCTCGACGCCCAAGGACGGGTCGCGATCCCTCCTCGGCTTCTCGCCCATGCGCAGCTCAAGCGGGAGGCCATGGTGAACGGCGTCGTGGACCACATCGAGATCTGGGATCCGGCGCGCTTCGAGGAATACCTCCAAAGCTCGAACCGAAGCTACGAGGACATGGCCGGGGAGCTGCTCCTGTGATCACGGCTCAAGGGGCTGCGCGCCTTCCGTTCGCATTTGACCGTCCGGTTCTCCAGTGGGACGTACGCCGCGGGGCGGGGGCGCTCGTCGTGCGGCTATTCGGGAGCCTGGGAGAACGGGAGCTCAGGCAGATCGCCGAGGCGATATCGGACCGGGGCCGTTCGCCGCGCGACCTCGTCTGCCTCGAATTCGAGCAGGTCACCCATCTTGACTATCGCGCGCTCGCCGAGTTCACGCGCGCGCTCGCCCGGCAAGGAAACCGAGGCGCGAATGTGTGCCTCGCGGGCCTGAGCGCCTATCTCAAGGGCTTGTTCGACGTAGCGGGGCTGGGACCTACCCTGCGCCGCCTGGAGTGGATGCCGGTGGAGGAGGCCGTAGCGCCGCACCGCGAGCCGCCGGGGTTTGCGAGCACGACGATGCAATTCCCTGGTGGCCGCCGCGAAATTCGGTCGTAAGCGGGAGAATCAGAGGAGCTGAATGCCGGGTCACGTCCCGGTTCTCAAGGAGGAGGCCGTCCAGTTGCTCCTGACAGATCCGAACGGGACCTACGTGGATGCGACTTTGGGGGGCGGCGGTCACGCTGCCGCAATTCTCGAGTCGCTAGGGGTGGATGGGAGGCTGGTGGGTTTGGATTGTGACCCGGCTGTACTTGATAACGCGCGCGCCAATCCGCCCGCGCCGGAACCCCGGTTCGTGGCGGGGCGCGCGCGCTTTTCCCAGATCGGGCCCGCGCTTCGCGGTCTGGGGATCGGCCAGGTCGACGGAATCCTGGCCGATCTCGGGATTTCCTCGCTGCAGCTCGACGACCCGCGCCGCGGGCTTTCCCACGCCGCCTCGGGTCCGCTCGACATGCGCCTGGATCCGTCGCTGCCATGGAGCGCCGACGCGCTGCTCCGCGCGAGCGACGACGACGAGCTCACGCGCGTGCTGGCGGAGCTGGGCGAGGTGCCGCGACCGCGCGCCGCTCTACGTGCGATCCGCCGCGCGCTCGCGGTCGAGAATCCCCTCACCGCCGAGACGCTCCGTAAGGCCCTCGAGCCGCTCTACCCCGGGCCCGCGCGACCGCGGCGCCTTTCCCAGGTGTTTCAGGCTCTGCGGATCGCCGTGAACCGCGAGCTCGAAGAATTGGAATCGCTCCTTCAGGAAGCCACGCAAGTTTTGCGGCCGGGCGGGACGCTATGTGTCATCGCGTATCACTCGCTCGAAGACCGTATTGTCAAAAATGCGTTCCGCCCGCCGCGTCCATATGATCCGAGGGAACCCATGGCCGAGACGCCCTGGGTTCCACTGACCAGAAAACCCATCCGTCCCTCCGACGAGGAGCGCCGCCGGAATCCCCGCGCCCGCAGCGCGCGGCTTCGCGCGGCGCGACTCAAGGCGGAGGCGGCGTGAGCCCCGCGACGCGCGCCTCAAGGCGCCCCCGCGCCGGACCTTCGCCGGGGCGGCGCTCGCGGGTCGAGCCCGGGTATGCCGACGACGCGCCGGATGAAGGGCGCGAGCTCCACGGACCGTATCTGCGATCGTTCCGGGCCCAGCCCAAGCGGCGCGTAAGCCCGCGCATGATCGCGTTCCTCCTGCTCGCCGCGGCTCTCCTCTTCTTGAAAGTCTGGGAGCGCACGGTCTCGAACTCGCTCTCGATGGAGCGCGACCGGCTGGCCCGGGAGGTGCGGACGCTCGTGAATCGAATCCGGATCACGCACGATCTCGAGGAGCAGGCCGCGTTCCGTACCGGAATCGACCCCGTCAGCCTGGGCCAGCTCGGCTTCCAGAACCCCGAGCCGGCCCGGGTCGTCGACGTCGATATCGTGGAGCCCCGCGGTCGCCACCGAGCGCGGGTCGGCTTGGCGGCGAGGCTTCTCGGATCGGTGCGGCGGGCGCTGCCGGCCTCCTTGACCGAGCGCGTCGTGGGGTTGCCCGCGGCCCCCGTGGAAGCCGGGGTAACCCGATGAGCCCTCTCCATCTCCGGCGTCTCAAGCTCCTGGCGGTTCTGGGGCTCCTCTTTTACGGCGCGATTCTGGCCCGCCTCGTTTCGATCCAGGTCTTCGGTCACGGCAAGCTGGATCGGGAGGCTCGGGGGCAACAGACCTCGCGCGTCATCCTCGAGCCCGAGCGCGGCCGCATCTACGACCGCCACCTTCTCCCGCTCGCCGACAACGTGGACGTGAGCCAGATCTCGGTCCGTCCCGCCGAGGTGAGGAACGTCTCGGCGGCCCAGCGCTTCATACGCGCCGCGGTGGGCCCGCGCGGCCTGGACCGGCTCCGGAAAGGACGCCGCAGCGCCTATATCCGCATCACCTCCCAGGTTACGCCGGAGCAGGAGATCGCCCTCAGGAAATCGGCGCTGCCCGCCGGGGTACAAGTGGAGGATGTCCCCGCGCGAGTCTACCCGCTGGATGAGCTGGCACGCCCCGTCGTGGGGGTGGTGGGTGTGGACGGGGTAGGGCTCGAGGGAATCGAGCGCGTGTTCGATCGGGAGCTACGCGGCGTGAGCGGGTGGGCTACTCTCTTCAGGGACGGGCGCGGGCTCGAGCACCAGCTCCCGCAGAGCATGGTGAAGGTGCCCGAGGCGGGATTGAGCCTCGTGACGACGATCGATCGGGATGCGCAATCGGTCCTCGTCATGGAGTTGAAGCGTGCGGTGGCCCGAACCGGCGCGCGGGCCGGAATGGCGGTGTTTGCCGATCCGCACACCGGCGACATCTTCGCGATGGCGACCGTGGACGGCGCGAACCCGCCGGAGGGCTCGCCGGGACGGAACCGGGTCATCGCGGACCAGTACGAGCCCGGCTCGACGTTCAAGCTGCTCGTCGGATGCGCGGCGCTCGAGGAGCATGTCCTGACACCGGAGGATTCGTTTTTCGTAAGCCACGGCCAGGTGGATCTGGGTGGGTTCACGATGCATGACGCGCATCCGGAGACGCGCTGGTACACCGTGCGCGAGGCGACGGCGCTCTCGAGCAACGTGTGCTACGCGCAGATCGGGACGAAAGTCGGAGCGAGCACGCTCTATCGCTACGCCCGGCTGTTCGGCTTCGGCCAGCCAACGCGGATCCAGCTTCCGGGGGAAACGTCGGGGCAGATCCGCAACCCGTCCCGGTGGTCGGCCCGCTCCCTTGCGACGATCTCCATCGGCCAGGAGGTGACCGCGACGCCGCTCCAGATGCTCATGGCCTACTGCGCGGTGGCGAACGGCGGCATCCTCTTCAGGCCGAGAATCGCCTCGGCGCTCGTGAACGAGGTCGGCGAGCCTGTGCGGCTCTACCCGGTGGAGCGCGTGCGCCGGGTGATCTCCCCGGAGACATCGGAGACGTTCCGCTCCTTCCTTCGGGACGCGGTCACCATGGGCACCGCGAAGGACGCCTCGCTTCCATGGTGCGAGGTCGCCGGCAAGACCGGGACGGCTCAAAAATCGGATGAGCGCGGGCGCGGATACGGGCAGGGGCGTTACGTGTCGTCGTTCGTGGGAATGGCTCCGGCGCGTAATCCGCAGATCGTGGGCCTCATCGTTCTGGACGAGCCGCGCGGCGCATACTACGGCGGCACCGTTGCGGCGCCCGTCTTCCGCGACATCGTCGCGACCTGGGCCACGCTGGGCAAGGGCCCGGTCCGGCTCCCGGCGCAGACACTCCTCACCGCGGCCAAGCGGAAGGAGCCCGCGGTCCGCGTGCCGGACGTAAGGCTCATGGCGGCCGAGCAGGCCCGGTTCGTTCTCCGCTCCGCGGGGATGGATTGCGCCGTCGAGGGAAACGGGGCGCGCGTGGCGGTCCAGTCGCCGGAGCCGGGTGCGAACGCGCGGTCGGGCGAAGTAGTCCGGATCGTCCTCTCGACCGACCCCGCGCCGGACCTGGGATTTCCCGATCTCCGTGGCCTCTCCCTGCGCGACGCTCTGGTCCGCGTGAGCGCGCTCTCGATTCGCGTCGCGGACGTCTCCGGGAGCGGACAGGTCGTGGAGCAGGATCCACCCCCGGGCACGGCGATCAAGACCGGCCAATCCTGCGCGATCCGGTGCGCGCCCCGGAGCTTGTGATCGGGATCGCCGTGCTGCGAACCGATGCGCTCCCGGGGCTCTTGGGCGCCTCGGAGACGACCGGAGCGCTTCGGGGTGAGTGGGAGATGGTCCGCTACGACTCGCGCGAGGTGAACCCGCGCGATCTCTTTGTCGCGGTCCCGGGTCTCAGGCACGACGGCCACGCGTACGTCGAGGCGGCGGCCCGGAGCGGCGCTTCGGCGGCGGTCGTCGAGCGCTTCGTTCCGGAGGCCGACCTCCCACAAGTTCTCGTCGCGGACACGCGCCGGGCCCTCGCGATCCTGGCGGGGGAGGAAACCGGGCACCCTTCACGCGAGATGGTGCTCGCGGGGGTGACCGGCACCAACGGAAAGACGACCACCGCGCATCTGATCCGGGCGGTGTTCGAGGAGGCGGGGCACCGCGCCGGATTCATCGGCACGGTCGGGTACGAATTCGAGGGCCGGCGCGAGTCGGCGCCCCATACCACGCCCGAAGCGCCCGATCTCATGCGCATGCTTCGGGCCTGGCGGGCGCGAGGCGCGACGGCCGTCGCGATGGAGGTCTCATCGCACGCGCTCGCTCTCGAGCGAACGTACGGCGTGGCGTTCGATGTCGGCGTCTTCACGAACCTGACGCAGGATCATCTCGATTTTCATGGAACGCTGGAATCCTACCGCGAGGCGAAAGCCCGGCTCTTCCACGCCGAGGCGAGAGGGGACCGGACGAAGCGATTCTCGGGCGCCGTCAACGTGGACGATCCCGCCGGCCTTTGGATCCGGGCCCGCGCCGACTGTCCCATCGTCGGATTCGGGATGGGCGCTCAAGCCGACATCCGGGCCGAGGACGTGCGCTCGGGATCGGACGGCACGCAGCTTCGGATTCGGGAGCGGCGCGAAAGCGCCCGAGTCTCCCTGCGCCTTCGAGGGGCGTTCAACGCCATGAACGCGCTTGCAGCGTTCGCGGCCGGGCGCGCGCTCGAAATTCCTACCGCCACGATCGTCGCGGGTCTCGAGCGGCTCGCGTCGGTGCCGGGGCGGCTCGAGCCGGTGGACGAAGGACAACCGTTCCAGGTGCTCGTGGATTATGCCCATACGCCGGACGCGCTGGCCCGGGCCCTCGGCGCCGTGCGTGAGTTCGGCCCGCGGAGGCTTCTCTGCGTCTTCGGATGCGGAGGAGACCGTGACAAGGGCAAACGCCCGCTGATGGGGGCCGCCGCGGTGAGGCTCGCGGATCAGGTCATCCTCACCTCGGATAACCCCCGGGGCGAGGATCCGGCCTCGATCCTGCGCGAAATCGAAGCGGGGGTCGGCGGGGCCGCCAACGTTCGGACGATCGAGGACCGGGCCTCGGCCATCGCGGCCGCGATCGACGCGTGCGCTCCCGGCGACGCGCTCTTGATCGCGGGGAAAGGACACGAGACCTACCAGATCATCGGCGCCCGGACGCTTCCTTTCGATGATCGGGAGGTAGCGCGGGCGGCGCTCCGTCACCGAGGATTCGGACGTTGAATCTAACCCCGAGCCCCTGGCTCACGCTCGAGGACGTGATCCGCGTGACCTGGGGGCGGCTTGCCCACACCATCGAAGAGCGACACGCTTCCGTGACCTTCGCCGCATGCTCGATCGACACCCGGTCGCTCTCGGGCGGCGAGCTCTTCGTTCCGCTCCCGGGGACGCGCGCCGACGGTCATGACTTCGTGGCCTCGGCGCTCGACGGGAAGGCGGCGGGGAGCCTGGTCTCGGACGCGTGGCCGCGGGACGCCGGCTGGGCCAGGTCCGGGAAGCCGGTCATCGTGGTTCGGGATCCGCTCCGGGCGCTTCAGGCTCTGGGACGCCACTGCCGCGTGAGATCGGGCATTCCCGTGACCGCGGTCACCGGCTCGAACGGAAAAACGACTACGAAGGAGATGATCGCCGCGGTGCTCGGCGCGCGCTACCGGGTGCACAGGAATCGTGGAAATTTGAACAACCACATCGGGGTCCCGTTGACGCTCACCCGACTCAGGCCGGAGCACGAGATGCTCGTGATCGAGATGGGAATGAGCGCGCGCGGCGAGATCCGCGAGCTGGCGCTCCTCTCGCTTCCGAACGTCGGCGTCCTGACGAACGCCGCGCCGGCACACCTCGCCTCGCTTCGCACGGTCGAGGAGGTGGCGCGGGCGAAGAGCGAGCTCGCGGAGGCGCTGCCCCGGGACGGATTCCTGGTCCTGAATGCGGACGACGAGCGTCTCTGGAGCATGAACCGGGGCCGGCCGGTCCCCCAAAAAAGCTACGCCCTCGAAAATCGCGCGGCGGATCTCGTCCCGGCGCGGATCTCGCTCAGCGCGCAGGGGGGCGCGTCTTTCGCGCTGACGGACGGGACGGAGTTCCGCCTGATGCTTCTGGGGCGGCACAACGTGCGAAACGCGCTCGGGGCCATCCTCGTGGGGGATCATTTCGGCATCCTGCGCGCGCAGGCGGCCGAGGCCCTGAGCGGGCTCCGTCCGGAGCGCCACCGTCTCGAGCTTCTCGAGTCGGGCGGGGTCTTCGTGCTCGACGATGCGTACAACGCGAACCCTGCGTCGATGCGCGAGGCCCTCCGGCTCCTGGCCGCGATCGAGACCCGAGGGGAGCGCCGGGCCGTGCTGGGGGACATGCTGGAGCTGGGTCCCGATTCGGAGCGCTTCCACGAGGAGGCCGGCCGCGAGGTGCCGCGCGGCGCATGGCTCTACGTCGCGGGAGAGCACGCCGGCGCGGTGGAGCGCGGCGCGCGCGCGGCGGGGGTGGAGGCCGCGCGGATCAGACAGTTTGCGGCCGTGCCCGAAATGGCGGCGGCCGTCGAGAAGGACGCGCGGCCCGGGGATCTGATTCTGGTGAAGGGCTCGCGAGGGATGCGGCTCGAGCAGGTGGTGGACCGACTGGTACCTGGACGGAAGGACACGTTCGATCCCTTGCACGCCGCGGGGAGGAACTAGGATGTTCTATCACTTCCTCTATCCGCTGCACGAGCAATTCCCGGCGCTGAACGTCTTTCGGTACATCACCTTCCGCTCCGCCTACGCGGCCGCGACGGCGCTCCTCCTCGCGTTCATGCTCGGCCCTCCGGTGATCCGGAGGCTCCGGGCGCTCAAGATCGGCCAGCAGGTGCGGGACGACGGCCCCCGGAGTCACCTCCCGAAGTCCGGGACGCCCACGATGGGAGGGGTCCTGCTCGTGATCGCCATCGTGATCCCGACGCTCCTCTGGGGGAACCTCGAGAACAGGAACGTCTGGATCGCGCTGCTCGCGACCCTGTGGATGGGTTTGGTGGGCTTCATCGATGATTACCTTCGCGTCGTCAAACGCATGCGGAAGGGGCTCCTGGGACGCTACAAGCTGGCTGGGCAGATGGTGCTCGGGATCGCCGTGTTCTCGGCGGTCTATTTCTATCCCGGCCATGGCGTCCTGGATCCGGCCGAAACGAACGTGCCGTTCCTGAAACGCACGGTGGTGGACTTCGGCTGGCTCTATCTTCCGTTCGTCATCCTCGTCGTCACCGGCGCCTCGAACGCGGTGAATCTGGCGGACGGGCTCGACGGGCTGGCCGCGGGCATGACGACCTTCGCCGCCCTCGCCCTGGGCGGGATGTGCTATGTCACGGGCCACGTGAAATTCTCCCAGTACCTTCAGATTCCCTATTTCCAGGGTGCCGGGGAGCTCACCGTCTTCTGCTCCGCGGTGGTCGGCGCCACGCTGGGATTCCTATGGTGGAACTGCCATCCCGCGGACGTCTTCATGGGCGACACCGGGTCGCTCTCCCTGGGGGCGGCTCTCGGCACGGTGGCCGTCCTGATCAAGCGTGAGTTTCTCCTCGCCATCGTCGGCGCCGTGTTCGTCGCCGAAGCGCTCTCGGTCATGGCGCAGGTGCTGTCGTTCAAGATTTCCGGGAAGCGGATCCTCAAGATGGCGCCCCTTCATCACCATTTCGAGCTCGGCGGGTGGGCGGAGCCGCGCGTGGTGGTTCGGTTTTGGATCGCGGCGGCTCTCGCGGCGCTTCTGGGATTGAGCACGCTCAAACTGCAATGACGAAACCGGTCCGGGCTTGGTTCGAGGGGTCGCGGGTGCTGGTGGTGGGGCTCGCGCGGAGCGGGTACGCAGCCGCGAAACTGCTCGTGCGCCACGGTTGCAACGTTCGCGGCGTGGACCGGAGGCATGCCGAGGATCTGGGGGCCGTGGCCCAGGAGCTTCGGGATCTCGGCGCGGAGCTCCACTTCGGCTCGATGAATCCGTCGGAGCTCCATGACCGGGACCTGGTGGTCGTGAGCCCGGGTGTGCCGCTCGATCTACCGCTCTTCACCGAGGCCGAGCGACGCGGCATTCCGATCGCGGCGGAGGTGGAGCTCGGGTTCGGGGTCGCGCGGGCTCCGATCGTCGCGGTAACCGGTACGAACGGGAAGAGCACGACGGTGGAGCTTCTGGGCGCGGTCGGAAAGGCCGCGGGGAGGAAAACGGAGGTGCTCGGCAATATCGGCACGGCGCTGTCGGAACGGGCGGAGTCGGTTCCGGCGGACGGGCTCCTGGTCGTGGAGATCTCGAGCTTCCAGCTCGAGGCCTGCACGCGGTTCCATCCCAAGGTCGGAGTGCTGCTCAACGTGACGCCGGATCATTTGGACCGCCACCGGAACATGGAGCATTACGCCGGCCTCAAGGGGCGTCTCTTCGAATTTCAAAACGAGGAGGAATTCCGCGTTCAGCCCCTCGGCGACGCGAGGATCGAACTATTGCTTCGCCCGATGAAGTCGCGGCCGCTCTGGTTCGGATTCGCCGACCCGACGGGGGACGGGGTGTGGCTCGAGGGAGGCTCGCTCCGCTTCCGCTTCGAGGGACGGGCGGGGAGTCTCATCCGCCGCGAGGAAGCGGCTCTGCCCGGCCCTCACAACACCGAGAACATGGCGGCGGCCGCGGCGGCGGCTCTCGCCGTCGGCATCTCCGAGCGCGCGATCGCCAAGGCCTTTCGCGAATTTCGCGGGCTGCCGCACCGGCTCACCCTGGTCGCGGAAATCGACGGAGTCCGCTACGTGAACGATTCCAAGGCCACCAACGTCGACGCGCTCCGGCGGGCGCTCGAATCCTTCTCTCCGCCCGTGACGCTCATCGCCGGCGGGAGGGACAAGGACGGGGATTTCGCCGCGATCCGCGCGCTCGTCATGGAGCGCGTGCGCCACGCCGTCTACGTGGGCGAAGCGGCTTCGAAGCTCGAGCAATCGTGGCCGGACGTCCCGCACGAGAGGACCCCCACGCTCGAGGACGCCGTGCACGCGGCGCGTGCCCGCACGCCCCAGGGGGGTGTGGTGCTTCTCTCGCCCGGTTGCGCGAGCTATGACATGTTCCGGAATTTCGAAGAACGGGGCGCCCGTTTCGAGGCCGCGGTCCTCGAGATGAAGCGCTCGTTGGCGAAGGCGCGCCGATGAGCACCGCGATCGCGGCGCCCCGCAGGCTGGACTGGGCCGTCCTTCTTCCTGTGGTCGGCCTGCTTGCCCTCGGGCTCGTCATGGTCTATTCCTCGAGCGCGGTTCTCGGCGCGGACCGCTACCACTCGCAGTTTTTCTTCCTGAAGCGGCAGGCGGTGCGGCTCCTGCTCGGGCTCGTCGTGATGCTCTTTCTCGCGCGACTCGACTACCATCGCCTGGTCGCGCTCTCCCCCTGGGCCCTCGCGGGAAGCGTGGTGCTCCTCGCGGCGCTCGTCGTCCTCGGGGGCGCGGGGGTGCGCGGGGCGAACCGGTGGCTCTCGGTGGCGGAGTTCACGCTCCAGCCCACCGAGGTCGCGCGGTGCGTGTGCGTGATCTACCTCGCGAAGCTCCTCGACCGAAAAGGAGATCGAATCCGCTCGTTCCGGGACGGAGTGTTTCCCGCCGCGGCGGTTCTCGGCGGCATCGCTGTCCTGATCTTGAAGCAGCCCAATCTCGGAAGCACCATCGCGCTCCTCACGACGGGCTTCCTCATGCTGCACCTCGCGGGAGCCCGGCCGAGGCATCTGGGGCTCCTCGTCGGCGCCGGGGTGTTTCTGGCCCTGATCCAGGTCCTGCGCCATCCGTACATGATGGACCGCGTGCAGGGGTGGCTTTCGCATTGGGCGACGGGGTCGGTCGACGCGCAAGGGAAGAGCTGGCAGCTCCACCAATCCATCGTCGCGCTCGGGTCGGGAGGGATCCTCGGAGAAGGCCCTGGCCGGGGGATGCAGAAGTTCTTCTTTCTCCCCGATCCGCACACCGATTTCATTTACGCCGTGATCGGCGAGGAGCTCGGCCTGGTGGGCACGGCGTCGGTGCTCGTCGCGTACGTCGTCCTCTTCCTCCGCGGCCTTAGGATCGCCGGTCGCGCCCCGGACCGTTTGGGATTCCTGCTCGCGGCCGGCCTGACCGTGAGCCTCGCCGTCTACGTCGGCATCAACATCTCGGTTGTGACCGGGATCATCCCGACAACCGGATTGCCGCTTCCGTTCCTGAGCTATGGAGGATCGGCGTTGGTCGTGAACTTGGGGGTGGTGGGTGTCCTACTCAACGTCGCAAGCCAAATGCAAACCGGCATTCGAACCGGCCCGGTCAGCGGACCGGTCGCTCGGAAGCGCCCGGGTGGCCGATAGCGCCGGGGCGATTCGCGTGCTGATCGCGGCCGGTGGAACCGGCGGACATCTCTATCCGGGCCTTGCCATCGCGGAGGAGTGGATGCGGACGCATCCCGATTCGAACGTGGTGTTCGTCGGCACGGCCCGCGGGCCGGAGGCTCAGGCGGTGCCCCGCGCCGGTTTCGAGCTGAGGACGATCTCGGCGCGGGGGTTCCCGCGCCGTCCCGGTTTGGCCTGGTTTCGCGCGACGTTTGGGCTCCTGAGGGCCTTGGGGCAGTCGTTCCGGCTGATCGTCGAGCTGAAGCCGCACGTGGTCCTGGGAACCGGGAGCTACGTGAGCGCCCCGGTGCTCTTGATCGCGAGGCTCTTCGGAATCCCGGTGATCATTCAGGAGCAGAACTCGATTCCGGGCGCCACCAACCGCTGGCTGAATCTGATCGCGACCGAAGTGCACATCAGCTTCGTGGAGTCCCGGGGATATTTTCGCCGGAAGAACAACCTCCGCGTCTCGGGCAATCCGATCCGCAGGTCCCTTCTCCGGCAGGACAGGCAGACCGCGTACGAGGCCTTCAGTTTGGATCCCGAGAAGCGGACGCTCTTCGTGTTCGGCGGGAGCCGCGGCGCGCAAAGCATCAACCGGGCGGTCCAGGGCGCGCTCGAGCGCCTGAAGCACCTCACACAACTCCAAGTGATCTGGCAGACGGGATCCGAGGACTTCGAGGCGATCGAGCCTCGCTTCCGGAATTTTCCGCTGCGGGTGCGTGTCTTCCCGTATCTCGAGGCGATCGAGAAGGCGTACGCGGTCGCCGATATCGCGATATGCCGCGCGGGCGCCATGACGATCGCCGAGCTCGCCGCCTGCGGCGTCCCCGCCATCCTCGTGCCCTACCCGTACGCGACGCGGGACCATCAGACGCATAACGCGCGCGGGCTCCTGGACCGCGACGCCGCCGAGGTCATCGCGGACAAGGACTTGAGTCCCGAGATCCTCGCCGGCAAGGTCGAGGCTCTCCTTCGCGACGAGGCGCGGCTTCGCCGTCTGTCGAGGAACGCGCGGGCGTTCGCGCGGGTCGACGCCGCCCAGCGTATCGCGCGTTCCATGGAGCAGCTCGTCCATGCGAGCCCGATCCCGCGTGAGGGCTGAGATCGCATGTACGGAAGGATTCGCAGGATTCACCTCGTGGGAATCGGCGGGAGCGGAATGAGCGGGATCGCGGAGGTGCTCTTGAATCTGGGCTACCAGGTGTCGGGATCCGACGTGAAGGAATCCGAGCCGGTGGCGCGGCTCCGCTCGCTCGGCGCGCGCGTCTTCATCGGACATCGCGCCGAACAGGTGGAGGTGGCCGACGTGGTCGTGGTCTCGACGGCGATCGCGGAGGCGAATCCCGAGATTCTCCGCGCGCACGAGCGCGGCGTCCCGGTCATCCCGCGCGCGGAGATGCTCGCCGAGCTGATGCGGATCAAGTACTCGTTGGCCGTCGCCGGGGCGCACGGAAAGACGACGACCACGTCGATGGTGGGGGAGATCCTTGCACACGGCGGGCTCGACCCGACCGTGATCGTCGGGGGCCGGGTCCGGGCCGTGGGCGCAAACGCTCGGCTCGGACAAGGGCCGTTCCTCGTCGCGGAAGCCGACGAGAGCGACGGGAGCTTCCTCCTCCTCACCCCCACCATCGCCGTCGTGACGAACATCGACGCCGAGCACCTCGATTACTACAAAGACTTGGCCCACGTGCAGGAGACCTTCCTCGATTTCGTGAACCGCGTTCCCTTTTACGGAACCGTCGTCCTGCCCCACGACGACCCCAACGCGGCGCCCCTCCGGCCGCGGGTGAAGCGCCGTCTGCTCACCTATGGCTTCTCGGAGGGCGCGGACTTCCGAGGCTCCGAGCTCCATGTCGACGCGCGGGGCGTTCGCTTCCGGCTGAACGCCCGCGGACGCGACGAGGGGCTGTTCGAGCTTCGGGTCTCCGGCAAGCACAACGCCCGGAACGCCCTCGCCGCGATCGTCGCGGGTTGGGAGCTGGGAATCCCCATTCCTAAGATCCGCGAGGCGATGTCCGAGTTCGCGGGCGTGAGCCGGAGGCTCGAGATCCGCGGGGAGGTGCGGGGCGCGCTCTGGGTGGACGACTACGGCCACCACCCGACCGAAATCGAAGCCGCGATCCAGGCGCTCCGCGAAACCTACGGGCGGAGGATCGTCGCCGTCTTCCAGCCGCATCGTTTCACCCGCACGAAGGCGTTGCGCGACCGATTCGCGACCTGCTTCGCGGGGGTATCCGAGCTCGTGCTTCTGCCCATCTACCCCGCCGGAGAGAGGGCGATCCCGGGCATCGCCTCCGAGATTCTGGCGGAAGGAATCCGGGCGAACGGCACGGCGACCGTGCGGATGGCGGCGGATTTCGGCCAGGCCGCGAAGATCGCCCGCGAGATGCTGCGCGAAGGGGACCTCCTGGTCACGATCGGAGCCGGGGATGTCTACCGCGTCGGCGAGCTGGCGCGGGGAGGCCCCGGCGTGAGCGCGCAGCGTGCCCGGAGCGGAGGGGCCGCGTGAGGGCGGGTTGCCGCACGACGGCCAGGCTCAAGCTCCCCGAGCGGCGCCGGCGGAATCGAAGGATCGCTGTCTCCGCGGTCCTCCTGATCCTGGCGCTGTGGGGACTCACGAAGCTCGCGCGTCCCGCGGCGACCGTGCTCGGGAAGCTGCCCCTGTTCCAAGCGGGGCGCGTCGAGGTGACGGGCCTTTTCTATCTCACGCGGGATGAAATCCGGCCGTCGATCCCGGTGAGCGACGGAGAGAGCCTTTTCGAGGTGCGGCCGGCCGAGATTGTCCGCGCGTTGACGCGAAATCCCAGAATCGAGAGCGCCTCGGTGCTGTTTCTTCCGGCCGCGGTTCGCGTTTCGGTTCGCGAGCGCAGACCGTTCGTGCTCGTGAACGCGGGAGGCCTCCTCGAGGTGGACTCCACCGGGACGATCCTGCCCCCGCTCGCGCGAGGGTTGATCGCCGATCGCCCCGTGGTGACCGGACTCCCGATTGCGGCCCGGCCGCCGGGCACCCGCGTGACCGTGCCGCGATTCGACGACGTCCTCCGCGTCGTGTCGCTTCTCGAGTCGCCGGACGTTGGGCTCCTGCCCGAGATCTCCGAGATCGTCGCGAACGATCCCCGGTGGTTCGTCCTGCGGACCTCCCGGGATCAGATCCCAATCCTGATCGATCCGAAAGGGCTGACGCCGCGTTGCATGAGGGCCCTGGCGGCGACGCTCCGCGATTTGCGGGATCGCGATCGGCGGGTGTTGGGTCTGGACGCCCGATATCGGGGCCAGGTGATCGTCCGGTGCGCACCCGACAGCTTGGGCGAAGCCCCGGCGGTGCGGGACAAGGTGTAACGGAGGGGTCTGATGGCGGAAGCGAGAATCTACGCTGGGCTGGACATCGGCACGACGAAGATCACCGCCATTGTCGCGGAGCCCGAAGAGGATGGGGAAGGGATCCGCATCGTGGGCGTGGGCACCGCGCCCTCGGACGGGCTCAAGCGCGGCGTGGTCGTGAACTTGGAGAAGACGACCCGGTCGATTCAGTACGCGGTTCAGGAAGCGGAACGCATGTCGGGTCGGACGATCCGCAGCGTGTTCACCGGGATCGCGGGGGACCACATTCGGGGGATCAACAGCCGCGGGGTGATCGCGGTGTCGCGCAAGGACGCGGAGATCCGGCCGCACGACTTGGAACGCGTGATCGAAGCGGCCAAGGCCGTCGCGATTCCCGCCGACCGGGAAATCCTCCATGTCCTTCCCCAGGAGTTCATCGTCGACGACCAGGACGGCATCCGCGACCCGGTCGGGATGTCGGGCGTACGGCTCGAGGCGGAGGTCCACATCATCACGGGAGCCGCGTCCGCGTGCCGCAACGTCATCCGCGCGGCGGAACGAGCCGGGCTCCAGGTGGAGGAGCTGGTGCTGGAGCCGCTCGCTTCGGCGGACGCGGTCCTGACCCAGGACGAGCGCGACCTGGGCGTCGCGCTCATGGATATCGGGGGAGGGACCACCGACCTTGCGATCTTCTATGAGGGGAGCGTCCGCCACACGGCGGTGATCGGCCTCGGGGGCGCCAACGTGACCAACGACCTCGCGATCGGCCTCAGAACGCCGGTCGAGCGCGCCGAGCAGCTCAAGCTTCAGAGCGGGTGCGCGCTCACGTCCATGGTGAGCCCCAAGGAAGTGGTCCAGGTGCCGAGCGTGGGCGGGAGGATGGACCGCGAGGTGTCGCGCCACATGCTCGCCATGATGATCGAGCCGCGGATCGAGGAGATCTTCGAGCTGGGCAAGAAGGAGATCCGGACGAACCACATTGCCGATCTGCTCGGCGCCGGCCTCGTGCTCACAGGCGGCGCGTCGTCGCTCATGGGCATGCCGGAGCTCGCGGAGCAGGTCTTCGACCTGCCGGTTCGCCGCGGCTTTCCGATGGGGATCACGGGATTGACGGAGGCGGTGTGCGATCCACGATATGCGACAGGCGTGGGCCTTGCGATCCACGCCCATTTGACGGATGCGCGGCCGCACACGGCCGAGCGGGGGGTGTTCGGCCGTATCTCATTCGGGTTGAAGCGGTGGATCGAGGAGCTGGTCTAATCCAGCGGAGGAGGGAGGAATCGAGCGATGCTTGAATTGATCGATGATGGGAAGGCGGCGGTGTTGGGTGCCTCGATCAAGGTGATCGGAGTCGGCGGAGCGGGTGGGAACGCCGTCAATCGGATGATCCAGGCCGGACTGCAAGGGGTGGAGTTCATCGCGGCGAACACCGACGCCCAGGTATTGGACCAATCGCTCAGCCCGAGGAAGCTTCAGCTCGGAGCCGGGATCACGAAGGGGCTCGGCTCGGGAGCGAATCCCAACGTCGGCCGGGAGGCGGCGGAGGAGGACGAATCGCAGATCGCGGAGGCGCTCGAGGGAGCCGATATGGTCTTCGTGACCGCCGGCATGGGCGGCGGAACGGGGACGGGTGCGGCGCCGGTGGTCGCCCGCATCGCGCGCACGCAGGGCGCCCTCACGGTCGCGGTGGTGACCCGGCCCTTCGAGTTCGAGGGCCGGCGCAGAATGCAGCTCGCGGACGACGGTTTGCGGGAGCTTCGGGAACGGGTCGACACGCTGATCGTCATTCCGAACCAAAGGCTTCTCACGATCGTCGACCGCACGACGCCGCTCAAGGAAGCCTTCCGGGTGGCGGACCAGGTGCTGCATCACGCGACGAAGGGAATCTCGGATCTCATCACGGTTCCCGGTCTCGTGAACCTGGACTTCGCGGACGTGAAGACCGTGATGGTCGAGCGTGGGAACGCGCTCATGGGCGCGGGACACGCGACCGGTCCGAACCGCGCTTACGAAGCCGCCCAGTCGGCGGTTTCCAGCCCGCTTCTCGATGACGTGTCGATCTGCGGGGCCGAGGCGCTCCTCGTGAACGTGACGGGTGGGGAGTCGATGACGCTCCACGAGATCAACGAAGCGGTCACGGTGGTGGTCGACGCCGCCGGGCATGATGCGAACGTGATCTTCGGCGCGGTCATCGACGAGCACATGGGGGACGGGCTCTCGATCACGGTGATCGCCACGGGATTCGGAAAAGGCGAGGCGAGGCAGAAGCCGCTGGCCATGCCGGCGCCCCACGCCCCGACGCCTCGGATCTACGAGATGGACCCCCGCGAGCGCGCCGCGAGGCCGGTCACGGTTCGGCCCTCGCTCGAAGATCCCGCGCCTGAGGAGGAAAGTGTGGTGGCCGGTTCACGCCCCGGCTATCGGATGTCGCCCGGATCGCCGCGGCGACCCTTCGGCGGCAGGGCGATCACGCGGGACAACATGGACGTCCCGGCCTTCATGCGGAAGCAGATGGACTGAAGCCCGCTCGGCGCGGGCCCTGGATCCATAAGGAAGCGGCGCGTTCGGGCTCAGGCCGTTCGGACGCGCTGAGCCTCCTTGGCGCGCATTCCCTTCTGGACGGCGCCGGAGCGGATGCAGCGTGTACAGACCCGGAGCTTGCGCGGCTTCCCCTCGATCACCGCGCGCACGGTCTGCAGATTCACTTCCCAGCGGCGCTTGGTCACGTT
>VBOW01000021.1 GCA_005893275.1 Candidatus Eisenbacteria bacterium
TAGATATCGCGGAACCCATATTCGCCGTTCAGATAGGCCGCCACCGGGAGGAGCCGCTTCTTATCCCGGAGGATCGACTCCGCCATTTGCACCGCGGACGCAGCCGGCGCGTAGAAAGCGCTGCCGGTTTGCAGGAGCTTCACGATCTCGGCGCCGCCGTCCCGCGTGCGCTGGACGATCTGGTCGAGACGCTCCCTGGCGACGAACTTCTCGATCGGGACGCCTCCGACGGTGGAGTAGCGCACGAGCGGCACCATCGTGTCGCCGTGCCCGCCCAGAACCATGGCCTGGATGTCCTCGACCGAGACTCCGATCTCGGCGGCCAGGAAGGAACGAAAGCGCGTGGAATCGAGCACGCCCGCCATGCCGATGACCCGCTCGCGCGGGAAGCCGGTCACGCGGTACGTGAGGTAGGTCATCACGTCGAGCGGGTTCGTGATCATGATCACGAACGCCTTGGGAGCGTGCTCGCGGATCGCCTGGGCGACGCCGCGGATGATGTCCGCGTTCGCCTTCAGGAGATCGAGCCTCGACATCCCCGGCTTCCGCGGCAGGCCCGCGGTCACGACGACGAGGTCGCTTCCCGCGATCGAGCGCAGGTCGCCGCTTCCTTCGATCAGCGTGTCGTAGCCGCGGACGGGGCCGGCCTCGAGCAAATCGAGCGCCTTCCCCCTGGCGACCCCCTCGACGATATCGACGAGCGTGATATCGCCCAGCTCCGCTTCGGCGAGGTACAGCGCGGCGGACGCACCGACGTTCCCCGCGCCGACGACGCCGATCTTAGGCACGGGCCGCCTCGGCCTCCGCGACGGCGGGATTGGGCTTGGGATCGATGGAGACCTGCATCCCTCGCTTGCCGCGCCGGGCGTACACGACGATGCCGTCCCTGAGCGCGAAGAGCGTGTCGTCCCTGCCTCGGCCGACGTTCAGGCCCGGCGCGACCGCGGTGCCTCGCTGGCGCACCAGAATATTCCCCGCGCGGACCCACTGCCCGCCGAATCGCTTCACGCCGAGCCGCTGCGACGCCGAATCGCGGCCGTTTTTCGAGCTGGATACACCTTTCTTATGCGCCATGCTTTCCTCGTTTTTCTCCTTTGGGCAGGCTGATGTCCAGGATCTTAACCCGCGTCAGGGAATCCCGGTATCCAATCTTCCGCCGGTACTTCTTGCGACGCTTGTACGTGCCGACCGTGACCTTGTCCCCCTTCTCATGGCCGAGCACCTGCGCCAGGACCGCGGCCCCCTCGACCAGCGGCGTCCCTACGTGAACCTGATCCGCCTCCGAAACCAAGAGGACGCGCTCGAACCTGAGCTCGGCCCCGGGCGCCTTGTCCACGTGCGGCAGGATGTGTTCCTCCTGCGGCGCCACCCGTAGCTGGAGCCCTTGGGCATGGATGACGGCGAAGCGCGGCTCGGCCTTGGATTCGGCCCTCGGTTCGGCTTTCGGTTCGGCCTTGGATTTGGCCTTCGCTTCGGCCTTGGATTTGGTCTTCGCTTCGGCCTTGGACTTGGCCTTCGCTTCGGCCTTGGACTCGGCTTTGGATTCGGCTTTCGATTTCGTTTTGGCCATGACGTTCCCTTTCCGCCCGGAGTCCCGGGACCCCCGACTAGCGTTCGAACTGCTTGGTGATCTCCTCGAAGGTCCGCCCGCGGAACAGGCGAATCTCGTCCCGCCTGAGCGAGGGATCGTCCCGGATCTCGACGCGGAAGCGGTAGTTCCGCTCGAGATCTTCCAGGAGATCCGAATTCTGCTCCACCAAATGCACGGCGAGGTCCGGATGCACCCGTAACAGGATGAGTTTCTCCTTGGCGCGGAGCCCGACCCGCCGGAGCATCCGCTCGATCCGGAGCGTCGCGGACGCGAGCGAGAGCACTCTCCCGGTTCCACCGCATTCCGGACAGTCCTGATTGAAATACGTGACCAGGCTCGGCCGCTGCCGCTGCCGCGTCATTTCCACGAGGCCCAGGTCGCTCACCGCGAACGTCTTCGTGCGCGAGCGATCCCGCTTCAACCGATTGCGAAGCGTGTCCAGAACCGCCTTCTTGTTCCCCTCGCTTTCCATGTCGATGAAATCGAGGACGATGATTCCACCCAAATCACGAAGTCTCAGCTGGCGCGCGATTTCCTCGGCCGCCTCCAGGTTGGTCTTGAGAATGGTGTCTTCCTGATTCTTCTTCCCGGTGAATCGTCCCGTGTTGACGTCGATCGCCACGAGCGCTTCGGTCTGATCGATCGTGATGTAGCCGCCGCGCTTCAACCAGACTTTGCGCTCCATCGCCTTCTCCAGCTCGGCCTCGATCCCGAAATGATCGAAAATGGGCTCCGCGCCGCGATAGAGCTTGATACGCGAGCTCAGCTCCGGAACGTAGTTCTTCAAGTAATCCAGGATCTCGCGGTACTCCTCCTTCGAGTCGATGACAAGCTGGGCCACGTCCTCCGTGAAGATGTCCCGGATCAACCCGGTGGTCAGCTCCATTTCCCGATGGAGGATCGACGGGGCCTTCGCCCGCTCGACCTGCTTTTCGATTTTGCTCCAGAGCTGCTCCAAGTACTTGATGTCGCTCTGGAATTCCTTCTTTCCGCGCTCCGAACCCACGGTGCGGACAATGAGCCCCGATCCCTTGGGCCGGATTTCCCGGATCAGCGTCTTGAGTCGGGTCCGCTCCTGGCGATCCTCGATTTTCCGGGACACCCCGATGTGATCGTGTCCGGGCATCAACACCAGGTAACGCCCCGGGAGCGAAATCTGAGTCGTCACGCGAGGGCCCTTGGTGCCGATCGGCTCCTTCGTAATCTGGACGAGGATCTCCTGGCCCTTCTGGAGCGCCTCCTCGATTCTCGGCGCCGGTTCATCGCGCCGCCACCGGCCGCGGCCCCCACCCCCGTCGTTTTGCTTCAGATCCTCCGATTCTTCGTCCTCGAACATGTCGTCGAGCTCGGAATCGGACGGGTGCAGATCGGACGCGTGAAGGAAAGCCGTCTTTTCGAGCCCCAGGTCCACGAATGCGGCCTGCATGCCCG
This sequence comes from Candidatus Eisenbacteria bacterium, assembly GCA_005893275.1. Lineage (NCBI taxonomy): Bacteria > Candidatus Eiseniibacteriota > Candidatus Eiseniibacteriota bacterium. The sequence continues at coordinate 3,023 of VBOW01000021.1, forward strand.
GAAGCACTGCGTTGACGCGGCCCTTGTATATGTCGCCCACGCGGCGCCGGGCCTCGGGGCGTTCCACCATGACCTCGACGAGCTCTTTTTCTTCGAGGATTGCGATGCGTGTTTCGTGTCGACCGGCGTTAATTACGATTTCTCGGCGCATTCACCTCCGTAAGCAGGATCCGCCGCGTCCCCGTCAGCCGGATGGACCGGCACCGGCCGCCAGAACGACGATTCCTCAAGTGCTTCCAATGGATTCAAGACCGATCCGCCGCGCTCTACCCAAAGCGCTTCGCGATGGACGAGCAGGAGGCGGGGGTCGAATTCGAACGATTGAAAGAGGCTCCGGAGCAGAAGATCGGGCCTCAAGTAGCCCGGCGCGTGGAGCCGGCTCGAGACGCGGACGCAGAGCAGCGTCGATCCCGAATCGAGCGCGATCGCGGTCACCGCCGGCCGGGCGTTCACGGTCTTTCCCTTCTGCCCGTGCGATTGCTTCATCACCGGCCAGTCCGCCGCCTCCCGAAACGCCGCGACCCCTTGCTCCAGCTCCTGCCGTACGAGATGGACGTTCTCCCCGCGCGAGAGGCGATCCATCAGATAATTCGTGAGCCGCACTTCGTAGTCCGCCTGGGTGATCGCCGCCATGAGCGATTCGGTCTGACGCGTGAACGGGCTGCCCCCGGTGATCCGGATTCCGTCCGGCAGCACCTCGTTCATCGACTCGATCACGAGCCATGGGCACGGCTGTGCCAGCTCGAGATCGAAATACTCGGCGCGGCTCGTCGCGCCCAGCGAGAGCGGCGGTCCGTACGCGATCTTGGCGTGGCGATTGAACCCTTGCGAGAACGCCATCGGAATTTTCGCGACCCGGAGCGCGCGGTCGAAGATGCGCACCAGATCGAGATGCGACGTGAATCGCGCCTGGCCGAGCTTCTCGTACGAGACGCGGAATCGTTGGGCCTGGGGTCCCTTGTTCGAGGTGGGCCAGGTCTTGCGGCGGCGTCCGTAGGCCGGAGAGTCCGCGGAGCCCTTTCCCACCGCCCCGTTTCCATTCCCCGGCGGCTCCTTCTGCGGCTCGGCCTCAGGCGTGACTGCCCTGAGCGTTTCGATCGGCGCCTCGCGCAGCTCCTCGACCCGGTGCTCGATCATCTGCGGTGTCACGTCGTCCGGCACGCGGAAATCGAGCGTCTCGGGAAGCTGTCCCTGCCCCGGGGCGAGCTGGAGCGAGACGCGGCGTCCATCCCGCGCCTTGGGGGTGAAGCACGGCGCCCCGCAGCGGTAGCATGCGTGATCCCGGCAATCGGGCGTCAGGGCGGCGGCGTACGCCTTCGCCCTCTCTTGAAGAAGGAATTTCTTCACCACGGGCGTTCGGATGTGATCCCAGGGCAGCACTTCGTCCAGGTCCCGGGGCCTCAAATAGACGCTCGGATCGATTCCGGCCTGCTCGAACGCCTTCATCCACAGCCCAAAATTGAAGCATTCCGACCACCCGTCGAAGCGCGCGCCCATCCTCCAGGCCGCTTCGAGCGCGTCGGCGGTGCGCGCGTCTCCGCGCGAGAAGACCCCTTCGAGGAACGCCGTGTCGGGATCCCGCCACTTGAGCCTTACGTTGTTCATCCCCCGGAAGCCCTGCCGCAGCCTCTCGACCTTGCGCTGGAGCGTCTCCATCGAGTCCTGAAGCTCCCATTGGAACGGCGTATGCGGTTTGGGCACGTGGGGGGAGATGCCGACGTTGAAGTGCATCCGCTTGTTCCCCCCCTTCGCCCACTGCTGGCATTTCCCGATGATCTCCGCGATCCCGTCCACGTCGGCCTCGGTCTCGGTCGGAAGCCCGATCATGAAATAAAACTTGATCCCTCCCCACCCCTGGTCGCGCGCGAGCTTGACGGAGTATTCCAGCTCCGCCTCGTCGATCCCTTTGTTGATCACATCGCGCATCCGCTGGGTACCCGCCTCCGGCGCGAAGGTGATGCTGCCCCGGCGTCCCTGCTGGATCTTGTCCGCGACGGAGGGCGCGAGGGTGCCCACGCGCGTCGACGGCAACGACACGTTCACGCCCAGCTCGTTCGTGAAGCGATCGAGCTCATGGAGCACGACCGGAAGCTGTTTGTAGTCGGTGGTCGAGAGCGAGAGGAGCGAGACCTCGTCCCATCCCGCGTGCACGATCCCGCATTGGACTTCCTTCACCACCTGATCGGCGCGCTTCTCGCGGAGCGGGCGATTCATGTAGCCGGCCAAGCAGAACCGGCACCCCCGCGTGCAGCCGCGCATCACCTCGACCCCGAGCCGGTCGTGGGTGATTTCGGTCGGGGAGATGAGCGGCTTCTCCGGGTAGTACTCCGGATCGAGCGACGGAACGTAACGATACCGAGGCTTCTGAGTCGGGGAGTCGGGCTTGGGCTCCCGTGCCACGAACCCGAACGGGTTCACGACCTCCTCGAAGTGCGACGGAACATAGACCCCCTCGAGGGCGCCCAGCCGCCGGAGGACCTCGGCGCGCTTGAGTCCGCCCTCGCGCCGCTCGATCATGAGGTCGCACATCTCCTGGATGACCTCCTCGCCGTCCCCGATCACGAAGGCGTCGATGAAGGGAGCGAGGGGCTCGGGATTCACCGTGCAGAGGCCGCCCGCCACCACGATAGGGTCCTGGTCGCGTCGAGCGGCAGAGCGGAGAGGGATCTGCGCGAGGTCGATCATCGTGAGCACGTTCGTGTACGAAAGCTCGTACTGGAGCGAGAAGCCGATGAGGTCGAATTCGGCCGCCGGCGTGCGTGACTCGAGCGAGTAGAGGGGGATCCCCTCCGCACGCATGAGCTGCTCCATGTCCCCCCAAGGCGTGAAGCAAAGCTCCGCCATCGCGTCCGGGCGCTTGTTCAGGATGTGATACAGAATCTTGATCCCGAGATAGGACATTCCGATTTCGTAGAGGTCGGGGAAGCAAAGCAGCGCGCGCACCTTGACCGAGGCCGGGTTCTTCCGGGCGGCGTGGAGGAAGCTGCCTGTGTACCGGCTCGGCTTGGTCACGATCGGCAGATAAGCCTCGTCCAAAATACGCAGTTTATCCATGCCGCCCTCCCAGGCGTAGTCGTCGGCGTAATCCACAGTGGCTTAGCATGTTATGGTGGAACCGCAAGAGCACGACCCAAATCTCACCAAGTTTGAGAATCTATCATAAACTTCCGCGCCGCGGCAACGTCGCACTGATTTCCCGACCCTGCCGCGCCGGATCCCCGCCGTGGGATGCGGCGAGCGAGAGGACCCACGCGGCACCGGCCCGATCCAGAGCTTCCCCGGCCGCGAGGAGCGTGCTTCCGGTCGTCGCGACATCGTCCAGAAGGATCACCGGCCTGCCCGAGATCGCGGCCGGTTTCGGGACCCGAAACGCCCCCTTCATGCTCTCGCGGCGCCGCTCGGGATCCAGCCTCGCTTGAGGTTCGTGATCGCGTGTGCGCACGAGCGCGTCGACAACCGGGATTCCCCAGCGATCCGACGCGTCGCGTGCCAGGAGCGAGGCTTGGTCGAATCCGCGCCATGCCCGCCGGGCGGGATGAAGCGCCACCGGGACGAGGACGTATTCGCGGCCGATACCTTCACGAAGCCCGGGCGGCTCCGGGAGGAGCGACCCCACCCAGCGGGCGAGTGCGGACGCCCCCTCGTATTTGAAGGCGTGGATGATTCGATCGAGCGGGGGCTCGAATGCGGGCCCAGCGAGCAGGAGCCTCCCCGGCCCGTGCGCGGGGCAGACTCGCTCGGACAAGGTCGCCGCGCGATCGCCGTGGAGACAGTGAAGGCACAGGGCGACTCCCGACCTCCCGACCCGTCCGTCGCACGCCGCGCACACCTCACGATCGCGAGGCGGTGAGCCGCCGCAGCCGGGACATCTGCGGTCGAGCAGCATATCGCAGAGATCGCGAAAGCCGGCATGAATCGCGCGCTGAATCGGGATCACCCCGTCGCCTCCCCTCCCCCAAGAATCAAACCGCCCCGAGCAGCGCCTTCTTCATCGCGCCGACGGAGGGCTTCTGTCCCGTCCAAAACTCGAAGGCCGCCGCCCCCTGATGAATCAGAAGCGCGCCCCCATCCTGGTACGGAAGCCCGCCTTCGCGGGCACGCGCCCGGGCGGCTGCGGCGCGGGCGCCATAGTTGAGGTCGAGCACCGCCGCCCCGGGGGCATGAAGGCGCCACCACCGCTCCTCCTCATCGGAAACCGGCTCCGCGGGGATCGCGCGAATCATGAGGTCCCACCGGTCCCCTTCGCCCTCCGCCGCGCGATCGCCCCAGGAGGCCGAGGTGATCCGTGGCCCAAGCCCCCGCTCCGTCGCCGCTCGCGCGAGCGCCCGCGCGCGCTCGGGGCTTCGACTCACCACATGGACCGCATCCGGGCGAAGCGCGAGCAGCTTCGGGAGGATCGAGCGCGCTGCGCCTCCCGCGCCGATCAGGATCACGCGTCGTCCCGTCACCTCGATGCCCGCCTCCCCGATCCACGCGAGAAACCCGATCCCGTCCGTCGCGTGCCCGCGCCACCCCTCCCTCTCCCAGCGGAGCGTGTTCACGGCCCTGGCCCCTTCGGCCTCCGCCGTGCGATCGCGTGTGAGCGCGAAAGCCGCCTCCTTGTGCGGCGTGGTCAGGTTCAGCCCCGGCAGGCGCGCGCCGTGGAGCCCCCGCAGCGCCTGCTCGAGACAGGGAGCGGGAACCTCAAGGGCGACATAGACCGCGTTCATCCCCGCCGCGTGAAACGCCGCGTTCTGAATGAGGGGAGATTGGCTGTGACGCACCGGTTGGCCCAGCACCGCGTAGACCTGGGTCGCCCCGTCCACGCGGCCCACGCCGGGATCGCTCAGGCGGTCGGGTCCCGACGGGCCGGGGAGGGCTCCGGGTGCTCGATGTCCGTCTCCATGCCTGCGGGCTCGCGCGGAACCGATGTCGAGTAGACCCGATCCGCCGCATCGCGATCGGCGTGCTGGAGACGCTTCAGCATGAAGAGTGCGGCCATCACAAGCACGGCGCTGAAGACTTGGTTCACGTTGAAGGGGAACGGCCCGATCTTCCCGAGATAGCTCGTCGAATCGTAGTAGCGGGTAAAATCGATCACGAAACGCAGCACCGCGTCGAGCGCGATGTAGGTCCAGAAGAGGCATCCGTCGAAGCGGGGCAGCCGATCCCATCGGAGGAGGAGCACGAAAAGCGCGACCCCCGCCCCGGCGAGGTAGAGCTGCGAGGGCTGGAGCGCCTCGTTGGGGAAGACGAAGTTCGAATAGGAGCCCGGCGGGAACCGGATCGCCCACGGAAGGTGCGAGGGCAGGCCGAAGCAGCAACCGTTCAGAAAACAACCGAGCCTCCCGATCCCGATCCCGAGGGCCATGCTCGGCGCGGCGGCGTCGCCCACGCGCCAGACCGAAAGACCCGCCCGCCGGACGTAGAGGATCCCTCCCGTGATCGCGAGGAAGTACCCCCCATAGAGCATCAGCCCGCCTTCCCAAATCCGGAATACCCCGCCGAGGTCGCGCCCGTAATCGCTCCAGTGGGTGAGCACGTAGAGCCCGCGCCCCCCGACGATCGCGAGGACGAGCAGCAACAAGGAAAGGGTGCTCAGCTTGTCCTCGGGGAGGCCGCGCTCGGCGCCGCGCTTCAGGAAGAGCTGGATTCCGACGAGGAAGGCGATCGCGAGCAGAAGGCCATAGCTATGCAGCTCGAGACCGTGAAATCGAAAGAGGGTCGGATGCACCAAACTCTCCGGGTCAGTAGTCGCGCCAGCGCATCGCGACGTTCTGGATGAGGCCCACTTGTAAGAAGCTCGCCACGAGCGAGGATCCGCCGTAACTCAGAAGCGGCAGGGGAAGGCCGGTCACGGGCGCGAGCCCGACCGTCATCCATATGTTGACCAGCACATGGTACAGAAAAATCGAGGTCATTCCAATCGCCAGGAGGCCGCCGAAGCGGTTCCGGGCGCGATGCGCCACACGGATGCCGCGAAGAATGAGGAGCAGATAGAGCGATGCGACGAGCGCCGCGCCGGCAAACCCCATCTCCTCGCCGACGACCGAATAGATGAAATCGGTGTGCTGCTCCGGGAGGAAGGCGAGCCCTTTCTGGGTCCCGTGGAGGAACCCCTTCCCGAACATCTGTCCCGAGCCTATGGCGATCTTCGATTGGATGATCTGGTATCCCGCCCCGTAGGCGTCCGCGCCTGGATCCAGAAAGGTGGTGATGCGCTGCTTTTGATAAGGCTGCAGGTGATTCCAGATCTGCGGCGTCGCGATCCCCACGACCAGGTTGATGCCGACGACGAGAAGCAGCGGCAGAAGACGGATCCGGGACCGGTAGAGGATGATCGCCAGGACGCCGAGGAAGACCAGCCACGCCGGGGTGAGGAAAGAGAGCGCGACATTGGCGATCGGCGAGATCATGAAAAAGAGATAGAGAAGCGGCAGCCCCGCCCAGTAGAGCATCGTCAAGAGCATCGCGACGAACGCGACCGAGGTTCCCAGGTCCGGCTGCTTCAGCACGAGGAGAAACGGAATCCCCGCGGTCAGGATCGGCCGGACGAGATTCTTGATCTGGGTCCAGTCCTTCTTGCGATCCGAGAGCTGGCTCGCGAGGAGGATCACGGTCGCCACCTTCGCGAGCTCCGAGGGCTGGATCTTGATCGGTCCCCAGCCGAGCCAGCGCTGCGCGCCCAGCCCGACGTGCCCGATGAAGAGCGTCAGAACGAGGAGCCCGAGGCCCACTCCGTAGAGCAAGTACGATGTTTTTCCCTCGTACACCCGGTACGGAATGGCCGCGATGAGGCCACCCGCCAGGAGCGCGAGAAGAAGGTAGGCGATTTGCTTCAGATACAGCCCATGTTCCACCTTTGCGGAAGCCATCGAGGTCGCGCTGAAGACGAACGCGATCCCGATCAAGGTGAGAATCAACGTGGCGATGAGCAGCGGACGGTCGATGTCGGAGGAAAACCGCGGCTCGATCATGTCATCTCCTTGCTAAGACCGCGGCGCTCTCGGGCGGCGCGGGATGAAAGAAGGCTTCGAGCACTTTCCGCGCGATCGGCGCTGCCGCCGAGCTTCCGTGTCCCGCGTTTTCAACGAGCACCGCGACCGCGATGCGCGGAGCTTCCGCGGGGGCGAAGCAGATGAAGAGCGCGTGGTCTTTGCCGTGAGGGTTTTGCGCGGTGCCCGTTTTCCCCGCGACGGCGATCGAATCGATCCTGGCCTGGCCGCCGGTCCCGGACGGATCGGAGACCACCGACACCATGGCGTCCCGGACGGCGTCGAGGTTGTATCGGGACAAGGGCACGATCTGGCGGAGCGAATCGTCCGCCTGGCCCAATCCCGGAAGTCTTCCCGAGGCCACGCTCCGGATCACGTGCGGTTTCCACAGCGTGCCGCCGTTCCCCACGAACGCCGCGAGCTGGGCGAGTTTCACGGGCGTGAGCGATGTCTCCCCCTGACCGATCGCGAGATTCAACGTGATGCCCCGGCTCCACCGTCCCACGCCGAACCGTCGGTCGTACCAGCCCAGGTCCGGAAACAGACCCCGCCGTTCCTGAGGCAGATCGATTCCGGTCTTCTCCGACAATTGGAGCCTCGACATGAATTCGGCCAGGCGTTCCAGACCGATCCGCAGCCCGAGCTGGTAGAAGTACACATCGCACGACCGAACGATCGCGTCATGCATGGAGAGGAGGCCGTGCCCGTCGTGATTCCAACAGCCGAAGAGCCGGGTGCCGAACCGAAACTGTCCCGTGCACGACTGCGCGAACACCGTACCGGGGGTGATCGCGCCGGATTCCAGCCCCGCGAGCGAGGTGAAGGGCTTGAGAGTCGATCCGGGCGGGTACGCGGCTTGGATCGCGCGGTTGAAGAGAGGATAGTTCCCCCCGCCGCTCAGCTCGTTCCAGCGCTCCTGGGTGATGCCGGTCGAGAACTCGTTCGGATCGTAGTTCGGCTTGGACGCGAGCGCGAGAACCTCGCCGTTGCTCGGATCGAGGGCGACCACGGCGCCCCGGGCTCCCGGCGCGAAGGCGTCTTCGGCCGCGCGCTGGACGTCGAGGTCGATCGTGAGCCCGAGATCCACCCCGCGTCGAGGCAGGATGGGGCGCTTGTCGCCGAGAAGCTCGGCCTTGCGCCCCAGCGCGTTCACTTCCACGAAGCGTTTTCCGTCCTGCCCGCGAAGGAGCTTCTCGTATCTCCGCTCGATCCCCATCCGGCCGATGAGGTCGCCGCTCAGATAGTCGCCGTACCTGGGATCGACGAGCTCCTTGTCGGAAATTTCCCCAACGTATCCGAGCAGGTGGGACGCCATGAGGCCGAGCGGGTAGCGGCGCAAGGGCTCCGACTCGACTTGGACGCCGGGGAGCTGGTCCCGGTGCTCGGAAACGAATGCGACCGACTTGATGTCCACATTCCGCTTCAATCGGATCGGTAGGAAGGAAATCTTGCGTTCTCGCTGAATCTTATCCTTGAGGAACGCCGGATCCACACCGAGGATGGGCCCGAGGGCGGCGAGCGTGGAATCGATACGCGCGGGCGTCCGCGTGTAGGCCTTGTCGAACGGATCCAGCGTGACGGTAAAGGAAGGAACGCAGTCCGCGAGCAAACGTCCTTTTCGATCCCGAACTTCCCCTCGTGGCGCGGTCAGCACCTCCACGCGGATCCGGTTTCCCTCCGAAAGCTCCCGGTACCGCCCTCCTTGGAGCACTTGGAGGAAGAAGAGCCGCAGGAGAACGAGCGCGAAGATCCCCACGACCGCGAACGTGAGAGCCCGCTCGCGCCGCTGCCAGCCGCCGAGGGCGATCGGCTCCGCGCGCACCCGCTACACCTCGTCCGTGAGCAGGAGGGTCCGCGAGGCCCGCTCCACGGTGGCGAGGAGCAAACTTACCAGGATGCTCGTGTAGAGGGCCGAGGGAAGCGCCACGAACACGAATTGCCGCACGAGCGCTCCGAAGTCGCCGGCGGTATAGAACCCGAAGTAGATCAGGTCGTGCACCAGCATCGCGGTCACGAAGAAAAAGAACCGGACCCCGATGTTGGAGCGATGGACGCGGAACCCTGCCTTCGCGACGATGAAGCCCACGATGGTCTTGGCGAGGGCATTGAGCCCCAGCGGCCCGGGAGCATCCAGGTCCTGAAAGAGACCCACCGTGAAGCCGCCGATCACACCTGGAATGGGCCCGCGCATCCAGCTGAAATAGACCACGAACGCGACCAGGAGATCGGGCCTTACCCCGGCGATCGCGATCCGATGGACAAGGGTTGCCTGGAGGATGAGGACGACGAGGAGCACGAGCGCGTCCCGGAAACCCCTCACCGCCCGTCCCCCGCTCCGGCGCCTTCGCTTGGCGCCGGCGACGGCCGGGCGGCCGTGGCCGGGGGCGCGGCGCTATCGGGCTCCGTCGATTCCAGGGGCAGCATGCGCGGACCGCGACCCGCGCCCGCCGGCAGATAGACGAGCACTTCCTCGAGGCCGCGGAAGTTCACCGCGGGCTTGACCTGGACATCTTTCATGAGCCCGTTCTCGGCAATCCCAACGCGCGAGACGGTCCCGACCCGCACCCCTTCCGGGAAGACACCCCCCAGGCCGGAAGTGAACACCCAGTCTCCCGCCTTCACGTCCTCCTGCGAGGAAACGTAGAGGAGACTGAGGACGGGGTTCTCCCCGAATTCCCACTCCAATACCCCATCGACACGAGATCGCCCCACGCGCACGGCGACCGCGCAATCCCGGTGCAGAAGGGTCAGGGCCCTTGCCTCATGCGGCGAGACGCGCTCGATGCGTCCGACGAGCCCTTCGGGGGTGATCACCGCGCTGTTCGGGAGGATCCCTTCCTTGGATCCTTTGTCGATCGTGAGGCTTCCTCCGAGCCGATCCAGGCTCCGCGCGATCACCCGGACCGCTGCAAGATCGAAGGGATTCTCCTGCGAAAGCTCCAGGAGACGTCTCAGGCGCGCATTCTCGACCCGCTCGGAGCGGGTCTCGTCCACCTCGATCTGAACCTGAGCGAGACGCCTCTTGAGCTTCTGGTTCTCCCAGTAGACCCCGATGCCGGCGTCGACCCAGCCCACGACGGCGTCCACCGGGGCGAGCACGGCGTGCTGGACGAACCACGCGGCGCGCGCCTGCTGGCCGCGCCCGAGGAGCATCAGGGTGAGGGATAGAGTGCAGGCAATCGTGAAGGCCGCCCAATCGCCGCGGCGTGCGAACAGAAGCCGAAACATCGGGCCTTACGCCCGCCGCTCAGTCGCGGACGACCGACATGAGCACCTTTTCGTAGAGGGTAGGATCGTCGAGTATCTTTCCGGTCCCGAGGACGACACAGGTGAGCGGATCCTCGGCGACGGTAATGGGCAAATTGGTGGCTTCCCGCAACAGCATGTCGATTCCCTTCAGGAGCGATCCCCCGCCGGTCATCACGATGCCGCGGTCCACGATATCGGAGGCGAGCTCGGGCGGAGTCCTTTCCAGCGATTGCATCAGCGCGTCCACGATTTGCTGGAGCGGCTCGCTCAGAGCTTCTCGGACTTCCACCGACGAGATCTTCATCGTCTTGGGAATGCCCGCGACCAGGTCGCGGCCTTTGATCTCCATCTCCTCTTCCTGCTCGAGACGGAACGCCGAGCCGATGCGCATCTTGATCCCTTCCGCGGTCTGCTCCCCGATCAGGAGATTGTAGGCCTTTTTCACGTACTGGACGATCGCCTCGTCCATTTCATCTCCGCCGACCCGGATCGACTGCTGATTCACGATCGAGTTCAACGCCATCACCGCGATCTCGGTCGTGCCTCCCCCGATGTCGATGATCATGTTCCCCGACGGCTTCCCCACGGGGAGACCGACTCCGATCGCCGCCGCGATCGGCTCCGGCACCAGAAGCACCTCCCGCGCCCCGGCGTGCTGCGCCGAGTCCTGCACGGCGCGCTTCTCGACTTCCGTGATTCCCGAGGGGACGCAGATGATGATCCGCGGACGGACCCAGGTGCGGCGCCGGAGAGCCTTCTGGATGAACTCGCGGAGCAGATCTTCCGTCTTCTCGAAGTCGGCGATCACGCCGTCCTTGAGCGGGCGGACCGCCACGATCTCATCGGGCGTGCGGCCGAGCATGCTTTTCGCTTCCTTGCCGACCGCGATGACCTTGCCGGTGGTGCGATCCACCGCAACGACGGAAGGTTCGTTCAGCACGATCCCCTTCCCCCGGAGATACACCAGCGTATTCGCCGTTCCGAGGTCGATTGCGACGTCGTTGGAGAAGACGCCCATCAGCTGGTCGAGAAACATCCGTGCCTCCCGAATCTCGTGGGTCGACATGGTGGGCTCACTCCCTCCCTCCGTCCTGGCGGACAGAGGCTCTCATGGCATGAAGTGTGCGGACCGTACCAGACTCGTCGACGGCGGCGCAAGGCCATTTCTCCCCGGAAGACGAGTTGACAGGCCGGGATACGAGTGTTAGCGTGCCCGACAGAGGTCCGTCAGGCATCGCGCCACTGGGAGGATATCGACCATGATGCGAGCCATCTTGAGGATTCTCGTGCTTTGCGCGACCAGCGCCCTGCTCGGCTCCCCGGCGCTCGGAGCGCCGCCCAGCATACCGGGACAGAGAGTGGAGCCCCGTCCCGAGAGCGCCAGCACCAAGTCCGTCCAGGAATACCAAGGGCTTGGCGTAGGCCGGCAGCTCGCAACCTTCGCGGGAACCGTCCTCGACATCAACGATCGCCCGATCGCCAACGTCCTGGTGGATCTGTTCATCGACGGAGCGCCGGCCGGCACCACCGTCACCGAGGGCAACGGGTACTACGAGATCAACGTACCCTACGACCCGCACGGCGACACCACCGTGCTCCTGTGGTACGTGCCGCAAGACAGGCTGCTCCTTCCGAAGGAGCTCGTGATTCGCGAGAGCAAAGTGAGCCAGGCGAACGCGCTCATCTCCCGGTGCGTGCCGCGGGCGACGCTCACGCCGGGGCACCAGTTCCGCGTCTACCTCTTCGACTCCACGAATAGGAACAAGGACCTCGCCGAGTTGAACTGCCTGCCCTAGCGGGCTACGCCGCCCCGCGTTGGAGCGCCAGCGCCTCTTCGACGGCCCGGAGCCGCTCCCGCGCGAGCCGCTCGACATCGGGGGGCAGCGGTTTGCTCAGGAGCTCCTGGCACACGTACTGGGCACGGCCGGGATTGTTGAGCACCTTCCATTCAATATCGGCGCACTTGAGGAGAGCCGTGGCGGCGCCGGGCGCTTCCGAGTAGTGCCGGCCGTAGGACTCATAGGCGCGGCTCGCGTCGCTGGGCCTGCGGCGCTCTTCGTATCCGCGCGCCACGCGGAGCAAATCCCCCGGCGGAAGGGTCACGTCTCCCAACAGACGCTTCATCTCATCGAACGCGTCACACGCCTCCTCGACTTCCCCGCGCTTCAGCCAACCGGTGATCGCCTCTCGAAACCGGCCCAGCGATCGGGAGCTCTGGTGCGTGACACGGTGGACGCGCGCGGCGCAGATCAGCACCTCGGGGTCGCCCGGGCGCTTCTCTAGGTAGGCTTCGTACTCGCCCAGGGCGGCGAACCATTCCCCGCGCTGGGCGTAGCGATCCCCGAGAACGAGTCGCCGCTCGAGACGGCCTTCTTCCGCCAGCCCCATGAGGAGACCAAGCCCCACGCCGGAGCCCAAACCCGCGAGGTGCGAAACGTACGCGGTCCCCTCGATCGGCTCGACCAGCTGATAGATCCCCTGGAGCACAAACCAAGCCGCGATCGCCACCACGGCGGGGAGCGCGAACTTGTGCGCTTTCGTGATGCCCTGGAAATAGAGCAACGTGACCGAGGCGAAGCGCAACCGCACGAAGTAGAGCCGCACGAGGAAGAGCCCCATGACCCCGGCGACCGCGCCGGAGGAGCCCAGGATAGGCATGGAGGCAAGATCGGGGGCCGCGGCCACCATCCAGCCGGCCTGCGCGAGATTCGCGAGCCCGGCAAATCCCAGGTAGGCGATGAGAAACCGCACGGAGCCGAGGCGGGATTCGATCGGGGGCGCGAGGATTCCCAGATAGAGCAGGTTGCTCAGCAGGTGGAGCCAGCCCGCATGGAGAAAGGAAGAGGTAATGGAGGTAAGAATCGACGGTTCGCCGGGAAGGAGCGTCAAGCGGTAGAATTCAGGCTCGAACCCCGGCGCCAGCTGGAAGAAGAGAAACACTCCGACGTTGGCGCACGCCAAAGCGATCGTTCCCCAGGGCGTTCTCCGGACGCGGGCTTCGGTGCCGATCGGGATGTAGAAGAAGTAGTACATGCTTGATTGGGGGTCCCTCTCTTCTCTACACTACTCCGGGCGCAAAAATGAAGCACATTCGTGACTTAGCGCTGTCCAACCAGAGCAGCCGATGAGGACCGTGACCCCCTACACAGGGACGGACATGGGTTCCGAGATCCAAAAGGAGCTGGACCCGCTCGAAAACGCGAGGCTCCAGTTCGAGGAGGCGGCACAACGCCTCAAGCTCGATCCGAGCTTTCTCCAGATCATCAAGGAACCGCGCCGCGCCACGATCGTGAAGCTCCCGGTCCAGATGGATGACGGGAGCTTTCGCGTCTTCACCGGATATCGGGTGCAGCACTCCATCATCCGCGGCCCGGCGAAGGGCGGAATCCGCTACCACCCCGACGTCACGCTCGAAGAGGTCATGGCGCTCGCCGCCTGGATGACGTGGAAATGCGCCGTCGTCGGGATTCCCTTTGGAGGCGGCAAGGGGGGCATCGCCTGCGACCCGGCGAAGATGTCCAAGGGGGAGCTGGAGCGGCTCACGCGGCGCTACGTCGCGGATCTGATCGATGTGATCGGGCCGGAGTCGGATGTGCCCGCCCCCGACGTCAACACCAACGAGCAGACGATGGCCTGGATCATGGACACCTATTCCATGCACGCGCGACACACCGTCACCTCGGTCGTGACCGGCAAGCCGCTCGAACTGGGCGGGTCCGCGGGACGCCGCGAGGCGACCGGGCGCGGCGTCCTCTTCGTCATCCGCGAGGCCGCGAAGAAGCTCGGCCTGAGCCTGAAGGGCGCCAGGGTCGTCGTGCAGGGCTTCGGGAACGTCGGCTCGGTGGCGGCCGACCTCCTCGCCAAAGACGGCGCCCTCATCGTGGGGGCGAGCGATGTGAAAGGGGGCGTCGCAAACCCGAAGGGGCTCGACCTTCCCGCCCTCATGCGGCATCTCTCCGAAAAGAAGACGGTGGCGGGGTTTCCGGGCGGCACCCCCGTCGAGGGCAAGAAGATCCTCGAGCTCCCTTGCGACATCCTCATCCCGGCCGCGCTGGAGAATCAGATCACGCACGTGAATGCGTCGCGCCTCTCCGCCCGCATCATCGCCGAGGGAGCGAACGGTCCCACGACTCACCAGGCGGACAAGATCTTGAACAAGGCGGGCGTCATGGTCATCCCGGATATCCTCGCGAACTCAGGAGGCGTCACGGTCTCCTACTTCGAGTGGGTCCAGGACCGGCAGGGATATTTCTGGCGCGAGCACGAGGTGAACGAGCGTCTGGAACACATCATGGTCACCGCGTTCAACGACGTCGCGAGAATGGCCGAGGCACACACGGTTTCGCTCCGGGTCGCGGCCTTCATGCTCGCGATCAAGCGCGTCGTCGACGCGATCCAGCTCCGCGGGGTCTACGCCTGATCAGGAGACCAGCCCCTCCTCGAACGTGAGCCGCCCGCGGCGGGGATCGAGCGTCGCGCGCGCGCCGAGCGGCAGGGGCAAGTTCCGGCGCCCGTGCCCCGCGTGAAGCCCCCGAAGGACCGGCACCCCCAAACCACCCAGATGATCCCGCAGGACCTCGTTCAACCGAAGCTCGCGGTGCCCCGGCTTCGGCACGCAATGGATGAAGCTCCCGAGCGCCAGCCCATGCGTTCCGCGGAGCGCGCCCGCCAGGGAGAGGTGCGTCAGCATGGCGTCGATCTTGTAGGGGGGCTCGTTCACCTCTTCGAAAAAGACGATCGCTCCCCGGAGGGAGGGAAGGAACGGAGTCGCGGCCGCGTGATGGACCAGGGCCAAATTGCCGCCCAACACCCGGCCGGACGCTGAAGCGCGTCCGCCCGCGACGTGGCGGGGGACCGCCAACGAGCGGATTCCGAGGGCGGGGCTCGGACTCGAAAGCCAGGCGAGCCATCGGCTGATTTCCCCACGCCGTCCGAAGCCCAGGCCGTGCAGGTTCGGCCCGTGGAGCGTGCGGACCTGGGCACGTGCCTGAAACCCCAGATGCAGGAAGGTCGCGTCCGAGTATCCCGCGAAGATCTTCGGGTCGCGGCGCATCGCCTGCCAGTCCACCTGGGTGGCGATTCGCATCGCCCCGTAGCCGCCCCGCGCCATGAGCACGCACCGGATATCCGGATCGCGCAGCATCCGGTTCAAATCCTCCGCCCGCGCGGCGTCCGACCCGGCGAGATGTCCCCGCCGGTCGTAGAGATGCCGCCCGACCCTCGGACGATAGCCCGCTTGCTCCAAGACCCGGAGCCCCGCGATCACGTACCGGCGCAGCACAGGCCCCGAGGGAGCGACGACCCCGATCCGGTCCCCCGGGCGCAACCGGGGCGGCGCCCTCATCGCGGAATCATCCTCGGGGCTCTACCCGGCGCTCCGGCGCCCGGCTCCGCGGCGCCCCGCCGATACCGGCTCAGAGCGCCCACGATCGCCTCTTCTGCGGACCGCGCCGAAGCGACGCTCCCTCTCAACCCGTTGCTCAAGATCGAAAACACGATCCTCTCCCCTTCGGCGGTGGTCACGTATCCGGAAAGCGCGCTCACGTTCGTGAGCGTTCCCGATTTGGCTCGGAGCGACGCGGCGGGACCCAGGTCCGGGAAACGCCGCTGGAGAGTCCCCACACCGCCCGGGACGGCGAGCGTCTCGCGGAAGACGCCGCTCAACGTGGAGTCCCGTTCCAGGTAGACCAGCCATCGCACGAACGCGCGCGCGCTCGCGAGATCGAGGGGAGAGAGCCCGGACCCGTCGACGAACGAGAGATCGAGCGTATCGACGCCCCCGTCGGCCAGGATTGCCGTGAGCCTCCGCAGGCCCTGCGCGGCGGATTTCCCGGTGGGCGCAGGATCGAGGAGGCGCAGGAGCGCTTCCGTCTCGACGTTCAGGCTGTAGGCATCCACCATGGAGACGACCTCTGAGGCCGGAGGCGAGGAAAGCTGGACCAGCGTGGCCGCGCTCCTCGGACCCGGCGATCCACCGTCCCACGGCATCACCGCGACCTTCCCCTTGACCTTGATCCCGGCCCGTTTCATCGCGCCAAGGAGCACGAGCCCGGCGGTGGAATCGGGCTCGGGAACGGCGACCTGCCGCCTGGCCGAGCCGCCGCGCGGAATCCGTCCGCTCACGCGGAGGACCCGCGAGCCGGGATCGCGCGAAAATGCCAGCAGCGGCGGCGCGGAAGAGTCTGCCATCGACACTCGCCCCTCGATCGTGAGCGGCGTCTCGGGGGGATCCAAGGAGAGCGTGACCCCGTTCGCGGTCGCGCTCGCGAGAAGCGTCGCGGAGTTGCCGTTCGCGAGCACGGCGTTCAGCGGGGCCCCGTACGACCACGGCAGGTCGTCCACCGCCCACCCCGGTCCGTACGGTTCGCGCGCAAAAAGGGTTCCGTCCACCCAGAGCGTGCCCTCGAACTTCCGCATCCCCGATTCGTGGAGCAGAAATGCGAGCGAATCGAGAAGCCCGCGGGAGCCCGGTTGGAGCAACTGGTACACGTCGGGGTAGCCCGAAGCATGCAGGATCAGGTCGCCCGACACCTCGAGCTCGCGGCCCCGTCGCTTTCGCTTCAGCTTGCCCGCCGCCGCGATCTCCGTGACCCCGCGCGCGCCCGGTCCGAATTGCTTGAGGAAGGCCCCCGTCACAAAGAGCTTCATGTTGCTCGCGGGGATGAAGCGGCCGCCGGGGTTGAGCCCAAGGAGGGTGTCGCCGCGATCGAGAGACACCGCGAGGATCCCGAAATGGGAACCCGCCGACGCGTTCTCGGCCATGAGGGCGAGAGAATCGGCGAGCGGTCCGAAGGGTGCGGCGCACGCGGCTGTCGCGCCGCCGGAGCACGGAATGAAGGCGAGGATCGCGGCGAGGACCAGGGCCGCGGTGACGCGCCCGGGCAGCGAACCGGGGCGGACCCGGAGAGGTCCGCCCCGTGGAAGACTCGCAGCCCGCGTCCGGCTCAAAACGAGATGCTGAGCGAGACCTGCTGATTGTCGTCGAAGAATTGGCCCACGTGGGTGCCCGCCCAGTCGAAAGTCAAGGGACGGTCGCCCATCTTGAAATTGACACCTGCGCCGTAGCTATAGCTGTAGAGGTAATCCGCCTGCCGGTCCACCTCCTTGAGCGCCGCCTGGCCGACGTACCCTCCCCTCAGGGCGATGTGCTCCCCGAGCATGTACTCCGCGCCGACGCGATACTCGTCGGTCGAGAAGTTGTTCCCCTGGAACGTCCCGTAAAGCGTCGCATGCTGCTTTTCCGCGATGCCCACCTCGTAGGAGACCCCGATCTGCAGATAGGACGGCAGCTCGAACTCCGTCGGCTCGAGTCTCACGACGTGAGGTTGAGCGGATGGATCATCGCCGGGAAGGGTGATCCGCTGCTCGAAGTCGGGCCCGCCGAAACTCATGCTGGGCCCGACGTTCTTCATCGCGAACCCGAACCTGAGCCCGCGCCAGCCCGGGTCGTATTGCACTCCGAAATCCGCGGCGAAGCCGGTCGCCGTGGTCTGCGCGATCTTTTCATTGATGTAGCTCGCCGTAAACCCGAGCAGCACCCTGTCGGTCATCCGGCGGCCGTAGGACAGTCCGAACACGGAATAGGTCGGATTGAGAATCTCTCCGGTCCCATCCGGGGCGTCCTCCGTGGTCACGATGAGGTCCCCGAGGTTCAGCACCTTGAGCGAGAACGCCACGTTCCCGGCGGCCCCCAGTTTCGTGGAGACGGCTCCATAGTTCACCTTGGTATCGCCGAGGTAGCTGCTGTAGGCGATCATCGCCTCGGCGTTGTCGGTCGCGGCAAGCGACGCCGGGTTGTAGTAAAGATTGGCGATTCCGTTGCCGAGCGCCGTCGACGACCCGCTGAGGGCGATCGCAGCCGCTCCTACCGGGATGCGCAGCTCCTGCGCTCCGGCCGTTCCGAGCCGGTCGAGGCCCCCCGCCCCGGCGCTTCCCGCGATTCCAAGCAGCGCAAGGGGAAAAGCGAGCGTTGCAAAGAAGGCCCTCATGCTCCGAACCCTCCGTCCGTGGGAAGGAATCAACATAGGTCTCATCGCGATCGGGCCCCCCATTAGAAGTTATCCAACCGCTCTTTTTCGATGAACACCGCGAGCCGGTCTGTCTTCGCACCGACGCCTTCGACCTCGATGCGGTAGATGTAGACTCCGCTCGCCACCGGCAGATTGCGATCCGTGTTGAGGTTCCACTGGATCTCGGCGTTGGCCATTTGATCGGAGGTCGTAGCTTCACGGGTGATCGTTCGCACGAGATCGCCCGCCAGGTTGAAGATACGGAGCGTTACGCGGCGGGAGGCGGGGATGTTCGTGAACTTCATGACCCGATCGAACTGTGTGAGCTCGTATTGCGAATGCGCGTAGTAGGGGTTCGGCACCGCGCGGATCTTGTTTACATCGTTTCCGACCACCGTGCCGGGCGCCGTGCCCGCCTTCACGGTCCGGAACGTGTACTGGTCCGCGCTCGTAAACCGCCCGGCGAGGACCCGGATGGTGGTCTGGGGCGGCCACCCCAGCGTGTACAGCGGATTGTTATACGCCGGCTGGAAGTTGCCGAGCGTCTGATCCGATCCATCCGGCACGTAATCGGTCGATTTCGTGACCGGGTTCGGCGCGCCTCCCGTCGTGTCCCAATCCACAAGCGCGTACGGAATATTCCGAATGTAGAAGCGGTCCCCCTGGCTCCAGTCACCGCTCAAGTCCCGATCGCGCGCCATGATCGACATCTTCACGTCATCGCTGGGATCGTTCAAGGAGTTGAAACCCAGATCCCAGACCTCAAAGGGAACCTTGAAGGTCTGAACGAACGAGACCTCCCCGCTCCCGTAGGTCCACGCGAAATTCGTAGTGTCGGCCAGGACCCGGATCTCGTAATCGTGATTCTTCGGGTGGCCAAAGAACGGCGTGAAGCCGCCGAGACCACCGAAATCATTGAAGTGCCACGTCCCGGTCGAGTCGGTGCTGGGCGGCGTCATGTTTGTAAGCGTGCTATCCGCCCGGAGCTCACCGATCCCGGCGACGCCACGAGGCGCCGTCGGCCGCACCATAATTCCGTCCACGACCGGGTTCTCGAAATCGCCGCTCACGTTCGCCTGGTTGACCAGGAGGGTATCGCCGGCCGACGCGTCGATGAGCGTCCATTGCTCCAGGTTATTTAACTTCACGATGTAGTCGTGCCCTGTGATTTGGCTCTGGACCAGTTGATCCACGTCGACGGTTCCGCTCGGATTGAGCGGCCCCGTGGCGACCGGTGTCGCCGCGAGGGAGAACACGGCGCTGCTCGTCTTGGGCGCGGCCCGAATTGGATTCCGCGCGCTCTCGAGGACCTCGGAAACGATCCCGAGCGGGACGCCTCCCACCGTGTACGAGGGCGCGTTATTGGCGTCGTAGGCGTACGCGGTGACCGCGAAGTAGTACTCCTTGTTGTTGATCAGGTTCCCACCGCGGATCTTGTCGCTCGTGATGTCCAAGGAGAACTGAAGCCCGCTGTCGGTGGCGTTCACCTTGAGCTCGCGTTGAACCGCTCCCGAGGTCGAGTTGAACTCGTCCGAGTAGATGTTCGTAACGCCATCCGGGTTGTCGAACGTGGCGACGACGGTTGGAGTCGCGTCCGCGCTGTTCGAGGACATCTGCCAGACCCGGATTCCTTCGAATTTGAAATCCTGGTTTAGCGCCGTGTTGATGCACTCGAATCCGGCGGGCTCGGAGCCCCACACGAGGCGGATGCCCTTATTCAGCGGCTGCACGTACACCGTGGGGGACGGAGGAGGAGCGCAAATGTCGAAATTCAGGTTGAAGACCACTTGCGCCACGTCGTCTTTGCTCTTCATGTCCGAGATCGAGGACAGCCGGTCCGTCCCCTGACCGACGATGATCGCGATCGTCACCTCTTGCGAATCCCCCGGCGCCATCGTGAAAGGCCCGGTGGACAGCATGAGACGGCGGTCCGCGGGGTTCGAGTCAAGCCAGCCGGTACTCGTGACGGGATCCCCCGGCACCTGGAATTTCGTGATCGGCTGCAACGGATCGTCGTTCACGTGAACGGGAGACCCGTCGGGCTTGAGCCCGAGCATGTAGTTGTAGGTTTCTTGAGAACTGTGGGGATCCGTGCCGTTGATGTACTTGTTGAACGAGGTCATGCCCAGCGTATCGAAGACCCCCGGGGTTCCGGTGGGAACAATCGGGCCCCGGAAGAAATCGTAGCCGACCGCCGGAGGCCGGGACCCGTATTGAGCGTCGCCGTTCGTCGCGTTATAGATGTAGCCCAGCGACCGGGTCGTGTCGCAACCGACCAGGTCGTCCGTGAACCCGCCGAGGTCGGGATCGCTCCAGGCGGAGATGAACATGCTGTCGAGGGTGTTCCCGCCCTTGTTGATCATCTTGTAGCGCACGAAAATGATGTTCCCCAGTGCCCCGGCCCGGTTGAACGCGAACGTCGTCTGCTGAATTTCGACTCCGAGCGGAGCCGTGAAACCGGCGTCGTTGTTGTGCACGCTCGGGTCGGCGTCATTGTAGACGCTCCAGATCATCGCGTCGCCGAGGAGCGCCGGCCGGCCCGTCGAATCGACCGGGGCCCCCATGTCGGCCGGCCAGTTCAGATAGTCGAAGCTCGTCGTGTTGCCGCGGACGATCTTGTAGTTCTTGAACCGCGGATTATCCGTTTGGAATGTGCCGTTCGCCATCGGCCCCGGCACGAACTCCTGCGAGTACTCCCCGACGGCGATCCGGACGCTGCCCCCCACCTTGGCGCCGATCCAGGGGCCCGCGGCGAAAACCGCGGTGTGCGTCGAGCCCTTGGGGTAGATGAAGCCGGCGTTGCCGGTGACCAGGTCGTACGCGAACGACCCGTGGTTCGTCACCACCATATCGATGTTGTTCACATCCATATGGGTCGTATTGTCTATGGTCTTGGCAGCCCGGCGCGGCCCGGTGGGGCGGTCCTGCCCCACCGCCGGCTTTGCCGCGGCCGCCGCTTCCGAAGCGGTGAGCGTCAAGATCAGGCTCGCCGCCCCGAGCCAGCGCAGACATCGCATCGTGTTCACCCTCCTTGGCTTCGTCAGACTTGACCCCAGTGCCGCGATGGAATTCTGCATGGCCTAGAAACTGATTTTCGCGCCGAAGCGCACCAACCGGCCGTTCTCGTGCAAGGTGGGACTGCGTTCCGCCAGGATGTAGCGCCGTTGGGCCTCGGCCGTGCTGTAGGTGTTCTGGCCCTCTTCCGTGTTCAGGAAATTCGTGGTCTCCGCGCTCCCCGTTCCGGTGTAGACGGTGCGGACATTGTCGCGGTTGAAGGCGTTGAGCACCCAAACGTACACGTCGAGCGTCTGGGCGCCGAGGCTGAACCCTTTGTTCGCCTTGAGGTCGACCGAGACGGTCCAGGGACCGTACCGGGAGTTGATCGGCCCGATCGGCTGCGCCGCCACGTTGGCAAGCGTCACCTCGTTGTAGATCCGGGTCGGCGTGTAGGGGTACCCGCTCCCGGCGTTCAGGAGCACGTTGACCCCCGCGTTCTCGAGGAGCCGCGTGCCGCCAAGAGCCGGCCCTTCGCCCTTGCCGAGCCGGTAGTCGAAGTTCCACGAGAATTTGTGCCGCTGATCGAAGGCGAGCGGCGACGCGAGCTTCGGTGTTTCATCCGCCGTCCATGCGATGTTCCGCTGGGTCTGCGAGACCGAGCCTGTCCCCGTTGCCCAAGACAAGCTGTAGGACGCCGTCATGGAGACATAGCCCACGCGCCTCAGCGTGTAGGCGAGATCGAGCCCCTTGATCGTCGCGAAGTCGCGGTTCTGGTAGGAAGAGAAGGCGTTCGGTGTCGAAGGAATATTCGTGATCTCGACGAGGTCCTTCACGTCCTTGTAGTAGGCCGCCACCTCGATTCTCGAGCGCTCGGTTGGAGTGTGTGTGAGCCCGATCTCATAGGCCGTGGTCTGCTCGGGCTTGAGGTTCGGATTTCCGAAACCGACGAAGTACCCGCCCGTCTTGATCTTGTGCTCCAGGAAGGCGTAGCTCACGTAGAGATCTTGAAGATTGGGCTGCTGGAAGAACTTTCCATAGTTCACATGGATCAGCGTCCGGTCGGTCACCGGGAATCCGACTCCAAGGCGTGGGCTGAGCCTCCGGTAGACCTTCGACTCTTGTAGATCTTGGGGGTCGAGCTTCGTCGGAAGGTTGGTCGAATCGTTCACGTCCGACTGGAGTGGGTTCGACTCGCTCCGCAGCGACTGCGTGGACGGGGTCAGGTAGTCGAACCTGAGCCCGGCGTTCACGACGAGGCCAAGTTGCTCGTACTTCCCCTGGGCATAGAGCGATGCCACCTTGGGATGCTTGGGACCGTCCAGTCCGCCGTCGATTTTCTCTCCGAAGGGGTCGTATCCGTACCGATCCGCATCGAGCGTGTTCTTGGGAAGGAGCACGCCGGCGCTGTCTTCGTAGAGCTGCGTCGGGAAGTAGTGGTCGTAATAGCGGAGCGTGTGCCGCTGGTAATCGCCGCCCATCTTGATCTGGAGCACCTTCGAAACCTGGTTCGCGTAATCGGCGGCCACGCCGTAGTAGGAGGAGTTCCGGTGGAGGAAGTCGTCCCACACGTGGGCGCCCTGCGGATCCTGGGATCCGTAGAAGAAGAGCGCCTCGTTAGGATCGTACGTCGGATCGCCCGCCCCCTGCGGAAACGCGTACTTCTTGAGGTCGTCGAAGTAAACTCCGTCCCCCCGGATCCGGTCGGTGAGGAAGTAGTTGCCCTTCACCTCGAAGTAGGAGCGGGTGTTCAAGCTCTGGTTCCACGTCCCGTACACGGAATAGTTCTTGTCGTGGAAACGCGGAGCGTGATCGAGGTTGAACCGATACGGGTTTTGAAACTGCTGCCACTTGTCCTGGTTGTAGGTACCGCCGAGCTTGAGCGTCTTCAGCGGGCTGGGCTTCCAAGAGAGCTTGCCGACCCCCGACCAGGTTTCGCTGCCGTCCGAGGGCAGGACCCCGTTCGTGAACAGCCCGGCTTGCGACGGATCCCCCACTTCATCCGTGATGATGCTCGGTCTGCGGTCCTCGACATCCTTCCGCTCGCCGGCCGCGTAGAAGGTGACCTGTTTCATGCTGGGAGCCAAGGGCCCGCCCAGGGACGCGCTGAAATTCTTGTAGCCGCGGCTCTTCTTGAACCAATCGCCGAGAACTCCCTCCGCGGACCCGAAGTACTTCTCTCCGCCTTCCTTCGTGACGATGTTGACCGCGCCCGAGTTGATGCGCCCGTATTCGGCGTTGAATCCGCCGGTCTGGACCACGATCTCCTCGATCGCGTCCCCGTTGATCGCCGTCGTCGAGACCCCCGTGAGCGGATCCTGCTGCGAGAAGCCGTCCACGTAGTAGGCCACCTCGTTGGGGCGGCCGCCCCGAATGATCAGCGTGTTGTTGTTCTGCGACTCGTTGTCGATGTTCAGCTTGAAGTTGACGACGCCCGATTGCTGCGCTACGGCATCCTGGTAACCGCGCAGCGGCTGGTACTTGAGGTCCTCTCCGGAGAGAAACTTCGCCGAGCCGGTCAGGTCCTTCTGGATCAGGGGACGCTCGGCCTTGATGACCACCTCGGGCACGTTCGTCAGGACCGTGGATTCAATCGAGAAGTCGAGCCTGGTATTGAAGTCCGGGATCATCTCGATGTTTTCCCGTGCCTGGGAGACGTAACCCAGGAGCGAGACCCGAACCAAGTACCGCCCCGCGGGAATATTCAGGATGACGTAGTTCCCCTGGGCGTCCGTCACGGCGCCGCGCTTCAGCTCCGGGATCGAGACGCTGGCCAGCGCGACCGGCTCCCCGGTTTTCGCGTCACGAACGACGCCGGACAGCTGCCCCGTCGTCCCGGCCCACGCGGTGCCGAACACAAAAATGGCGCAGGCCAAAAGTATGGCCGCGCCGAGGACTACCTTGAAACGAGGTCGAAACATGATTCGCCCCCCTTTGATGATCCACCGTATCGCCATTTCGAGGGTCTCTCCATCCCTGGCAACGATCGGATCTCCCGTACCGGATCCGACCTCCACGTCGCACATCCCGTGCCCGTCCCGCAGGCACCCTCATCTTGGCCACCGAGGACTCAAAAAGTTACCGGCTCTGTCGCATTCACCCCCTGCTCCGAAGCCCACATACGAGCTGCGGCTCTGAATGCTTGAGCCGCAACACATTCCACTGCGTTGAAATTACGTACCTGTCCGAAAACTTGTCAACACTTTATTACCACGAAAGAAAGCGGGCCGCCCGGATTGCATGCCCGGGCGGCCCCTACGCGATTTTGATGGGCGGCTCCGCAGAGCCGTGCTGCTTGGCGGCGACCTCTTAGAAGTGGTAGGTCGCGGAAGCGCGTGTGAACGGCGTGGACCGGTCGCCGGAGAGAATATACCCGCCGGAGAGCGGGAACTTCTCGTTGAGCGTCATATCGACGTCCAGGTTATTCCAGCGGAGGCCCGTGCCGAGGCTGAAGTTGAAATCCGACGTC
Source organism: Candidatus Eisenbacteria bacterium (assembly GCA_005893275.1). NCBI lineage: Bacteria > Candidatus Eiseniibacteriota > Candidatus Eiseniibacteriota bacterium. The sequence goes on from VBOW01000021.1 coordinate 27,718, forward strand.
CGGGTCTTGTCCGTGACCGTGGTCGACGGGGTTCCGAACGTCGTGTTCTCGGTCCGATCGCTCAGCAAGGAACGGTTGGCGCCGATCCGCACCTTGAGCCACTTCGTCGCGTCGGTCTCGATGGCCGCGAAAACGAGCGGCACCATCGTGGTCTTCTCTTCGAACAAGGACTGCTCGCCCGCCGCGACCGCGCCGTCCGTGCGCTCGTAGGAGTGCTTCGTCTGCGCGACCTGCACGCCCCACAGGAGCAGGTTGTTGTCGTTCACCCTCATGTTGTCGGAGAGCCCGACGCCGTAGCTCTTGTAGGTTTCGTCCGCGGAGCGGATACTTCCGGCGGCCGGAACGTTGGTGACCTTCCAGCTCAGGTCGTCGTTGACGTACCAGCCCGCGGGCACCCAAACGTGCCTGTCACCCTGATTCACGAATGCGCGGCCCACGACGGCGTAGGAGGCGCCCCCGTCGTCTTCCCATTTCTCGCCTTGGACGCCACCCGTGACTTCGGTGCGATCCAGCGAGTACTTACGGTAGGTGACCGCGCCCTCGAGGCGGTTGTCGTTGCTCATGTGGATCGTGATGCCGGGCGTGATGCCAAAGGTGTTGACCTCGATCGGACCCGTACCCCCCGCACCAGATCTAATGAGGTCGGCTTGGAACAAGCCTCCGAACGGGTAAGGATCGAAGGGATCCACGCCGAAGCCGCGAACCCGATTGAGCGAGGTCGTGCCGCCGGCGTTGCTCGTCTCCTCGAAGCTCGAATTCGTGATGTCCAGGCGAACCGCAAAATCAAAATTGGTGAGCGCCTTGCCCCAGATCGCGTCGAGCTGCTCGTTGGTGAGGCTGCCCGAGGCGGTGTAGTTGTTGAGCGCGCTCTGCTTCATTTGGAATGCGATGGCTCCCAAGCGCGGGAAGTTCCGGATCACAGTGAGGCTCTGTTGGCCCGTGGCGACCGCGCCGAGGGAGATAACCGTCCCGTCGCTGGAGGACCCAGTGGGATTGTTTCCCAACTCGGCCAGAACGAGGTTGTTCTGGCGAACCACGGATGCCGGGTAGTAATAGATGTTCACGTAATCATCGGTGAATTGGCTGAGCGTCGGGACCGTCAGGGACATGCCCTCGACACGAGAAAGCGATGCCCGGCTCTCGCCCGCAGTAAGGGCGACGACTGCGGCCAGGCTCAAGACAGCCATCAGCTTGCGCTGAGACATCAGTTATAGCCTCCTTGGTTTGGTGACCCCGATGGATCTGGGGCCTCTTGCCCGAACTCGCTATGGAGAGACGGGGATCAAGTCCGGTGCGCGGAGAGAGTTGCGCAGAGATCGAATCGTTTCTGCCCCACCCCCTTTCGGTCTGGTCTACCCAATACGTGCCTGGCCAACCATATCCCATCCCACCCCAATGCTAAGGGGCATCAAAAATTCCGGCGCACCGTAGTCTTCCTAGGGTAGGCCTGTCAATCTAAATTTGATCCTTTTGGAATCAACGTGCTGATGCACAATGACTTACGAAATCGAATCGGAATCCGCGGGCTAGGGACTGCTGGGGGTGGAGACGAGCTCGTATCGTCCGAATCCATCACGATCCACAAACACAAACGTCTTTCGTTCGCGGTAGTAGTACCAAATCTCCTCGGGGGGGCGATCGAAGTTGAACGGGTTGCGGACGACCTCGTCGGGCGGCCCATAGCTAACGTAGATACGTCCCATGTCGGTCTTCCAGCCGGGGCTTCCGGTGGAGAAGTGCTGGTTCGCGTACTGCACCCGTTGATAGAACTCGTCCCGCGCCTCGTTTTCGGGTGTCTCGGGGGTGGGGTCGCGCTTCCTCCAGAACGAATCCCAGAATGCCTTCCTCTCTTCCTCCCCCTTGAGCCTCCCCATCTCGTCGCTTTCCTGCTGGGTCGCGATGTAACGCAAGACGTCCAACGATTGCGCGGAGGCAAATCCCATCGTCGCGCGCGATTGGTCCACATCGAAGCTCTTGTCCCGGCGGATCGTGGAGTTCTTTCTGTCCTTCGAGCCGGGCCCGGGCGGCACGTTCATCTCGACAACGAAGCGGTAGGATCCGGCGCCCAGACCGGCGAGCCTCGGGCGCAGGAGAAACCTCGTTCGGCCGGCTCCCCGGGCGAATGTTGTGTCGCCGGTGATGACCTGCTCCCCGCTCTCGCTGACCACCTTGTACGCGAGGCGGAAGACCGAGTCCGCTCCCGCGCCGCTCCTCTGGTCGAAGATCTCACCCGCGCCCGCGAAGGCGTCGAGGTTGTCCCCGTAGTGCCGGGACGGATTGGGAACGAATTTGGGGTCGGACCCACCCATCCCGGCTTCGACCGTGCCCAGGGATAGATCGGAAAACCACACGAGCCCCGGCGGCGACGACGGAACCTCGAACTCGATCGCGGTCCCCGACGTGCGCTCGGCCACGAGATCCGCGATCGCCACCTCGATGCGGTATTTGCCGGGCGGGACCTGGAAGTCGAGATGGTCCGCGATGTCCTCTCCCCGCCTGCGCGTCTCCGAATAGGTCGACGCGCGAAGCTCACGCGTGTAGGTGTCGCCCGTGAGCTGCCTTCCACCTTTTTGCCTGAAGAAAATCACGCGCACTTCGTACGCGGCGTGGTACCCGGCCGGAGGTGTGCGTTCGAACAGCAGCTCGCTGCGGCTCATGCGGTAGTCGAGCCGGACCGTCGGCTTGCCCGATTCTCCCAGCTGAAGCGTGGCATCGACCGAGAAGTGGGGGCGGCTGGGGCTCGTTCCAGGCGGCGGAACCTCTGCCTGAGACGGCGGTCCCGGGTTCTGGTATTGCGCCGAGGCCGTTCCGCTGCAGAGCCATGCCGCGCAAAGGAGCAAGAGCCCCGGCCGGGCTCGGGCTCTAGCGCAAGAGGATGAGTTGGCGGGCATCGTCGATTCCAGGTCCGATCAACTGCACGAAGTACACTCCATCCGCGAGGAGGCGTCCGCGATCGTCACGTCCGTCCCACGCGACCGAGCCGAAGCCGCCGCCGGAGGCTATGGTGCCCACGATCCGCCGCACCAGCCTCCCCGCCGGATCGAAAACACGGAGCTGAATTGATTTTCCCCCATCCCCCGAGAGCACGCGATACGGAACCGAGAGCGTCTGCCCGTTCCTCGGACTATAGGGGTTTGGATAGACGCGACCCAGGGCGGAGTTGGAAGGCACGTAGATCGCTCCTTCCGCCGCTTTGAGCGAGGACCCGTCCGGAAAGAACGCCTCCAGCCGGTAGCGGTAACGGGTGCCCGCCTGGACGGCGGCGTCGAACGCGGAGCCCGCCGCCGGGCTCAGGAGGGAATCGTTCACGCGGACCCCCCAGGAAGGGCCGAGCCCCTGGGACGCGGTCCCCAAGTCGCGGTACACGTTCCAGCCGACCAGTCCCGCCGGCGGAAGGACGCTCCAGGAAATCCTTACCCGGGGCCGCACGGCCGCGGGGTCGAACTCGAGGTCGAGCGGCGGGTCCGAGCCGACCGTGGCGCTCGCGCGAAAGCGCTCGAGCCCGAAGCTCCCCGCGACGAACAGCGTGTCGCCCACCCAGAGCGCGTCCCGCGAGAAGCCCGGGATCGTGATCACCCCGCGCACGAGGGGCGCCCCCGGATTCCGCAGATCGATCGCGAGCGCGCCGTCATCCCCGAGGAGCGCGAGCGCGGTCTCTCCGAGCTGGGCGACGCCGAAGCAGCGCGGCGCCGGAACGGTTGCGAGGAGGGCCGGGGAGGTTGGGTCCGTCAGGTCCCCCACTTGCACATCCCCGCCGCTGGTCCCGACGATCAGCCGCATCCCCGAGATATCGAGGTCTCGAGCGCCGATGCCGGACGCGGCGCCGAGCTGGGTGGGCGCGTCCGGATTTCCGAAGCCGATCGAAAGGAGACCCAGGAGCTCATCGGCGAGGTAGGCGATGGTGTCTCTTACCGCGATCGCGCGCGGCTCCAGGACGAAGGGATAGTTCAGGCTCCCGCGGGCGACCGGCGCCGTCGAATCCGCGACGTTCACGAACGTGACGCCGGCCGAGCCTCCACCGCGTCGGGCAACGACGACGAGCCCGGTGTCGACCGCGGAAACGGCGATCGTATTCCCCGGGAGCGGGAGCGTGGCGAGCGGGGTCGGCGCTGCCGGGTCGGCGACGTTCACGATCATGAGGCCGCCCGTGCCGGACGCGAGGTAGGCGATGTGGCGGACGCGGTCCAGCGAGATGTCGTAGGCCCGCGCGTTTCCGGATAGGGCCAGGGTTCCGACCAGCGATGTGTCGGCGGACCCCGCGCGGTAGATGCGAAGCCCGCCCGTATAGTCGGCCGCGTAGACCAACCCCGCGTCCCAGGCGATCCGCCGGACCCGGCCGGTGCCGGTCGTTGTGGTTCGCGACGGCTGAGCCGGCTGTGCCACGTCGAAGATCTCGAGCAAGCTCTGGCCCACCTCGTCCGGTTCCCCGGGCAGCGTCAGATCGTCCTCCGAAACCAACGCGAATCCGCCCACGATGGAAACGTGGAACGGCTCCATCGCGGTCAGCCGATCGACCTCGGAGGCCAAGACCCCTCCTTTGGCGCCGCTGCGCGAGAACTGCGCATACGTGCGTGACTCGCCGACGGCGACGACCGAGCTCTGGTCGGCATCGACGTCCCGGACGAATTGCCCCGAGCCCACGGGCGCAGCCGTTCCCGGAAGGCGCGTTTCGGTATCGAAGGGCAGCACGCCTCCGCTCCCGATCGCAACGAATGCCATCGCATCCGGCCACGCCAGATCCTGGACCAGGAACCCATTCGCCGTGAAGTCCCAGAGCGACTCGGGCGCGGCGCCGGTCTGGACACGGTACAGCGTGAGAAACATGCGAAGCGTAGGGGCGGAACGCACGCTCAGGACGAGGAAGGAATCGGAACGGGCCCGGACGCGCACGATTCCCCTCCCATCCCGATACGCGCGGGTATCGACAAGGGAGAGCGCGCCCGGTGACGTTTCCCGGAGAAAGTAGAGCGTGGATTCGCTCGCGGCTGCGAGGGTCCCGCTCCCACGCGCGAACGCTCCGTGCTTGAGCTCTCCCAGATGATCGTGGCCCCCGACCGCAACCAGGTTCGTGGAGTCGGTGGCGTCCACGGCCACGATGCCTCGGTCCCCGGCGAAGAGATACGCGGTGCGCCCGCTCCAGGCAACCTCGCCGACCGGGCCTGCCGTCCGGAACGACCCGAACAGCGTGTCCCCGGCCCCCGCCGATCCGCGGAACTCGATTCCCGCCCGCGTCGGGACCAAATAGGTCCCGCCCGCGGCGCCGAAGGATACGGGGACCGCTGGGCCGTATCGCGCGGAGACCGAAGAGGGCGTGAGGCGCGTGGCGATGATCTCGCTCGCGGCACGCGCACCCTGGAGCGGCATGGCGAGGAGGCAACCCACGAGAATGGCGAGGACGGAAACGCGCGACGGCCGCAGGGATGGGGTCATCTGACTCGACGCTACCACGCGCCGCGGAGCGGCCTCAAGCGCCGTTGTTTCCGCTTGTCACACCGACTCGCGCGATGGTATAGATTCCCACTCTTATGCTTCGCTTCCTGCCGATCCAGACCCGCTTCTTTGACCTTTTTGAGGCCCAGGCGAACAAGGTTCTGGAGGCCGCCCAGGCGCTCAAGGAGTTGGTCGAGCATTACGAGAACGTCGACGAGAAGGCCCGCCGCATCAAGCAGCTCGAGAGCGACGGCGACAACATCACCCACTCGATCATCGACAAGCTGAACCGGACGTTCATCACGCCTTTCGACCGGGAGGATATCCACGCGCTTGCCTCCGGGATGGACGACGTGCTGGACAACATCGAAGGGGTCTCCAGCAGACTGGCGCTATTCCACGTCCGCTCGGTCACACCGGAGGCGATCGAGCTGGTCTCGGTCGTGGAGCGCTCCTGCGCCGCCATCCAGACGGCGATGACCCATCTGCGCGACCTGAAGAGCATTCCCCCCTATCTGATCAGGATCAACGACCTCGAGAACGAAGCCGATTTCATCTCCAGGAATACGACCGCGCAGCTCTTTGAACAGGCGAGCGATTTCCGCGAACTGATCAAGTGGAAGGAGCTGTATGGACGCCTTGAAGCTACGACCGATGACTGCGAGGACGTGGCGAATATCCTGGAGGGGATCGTCGTCAAGAACAACTGACGCGCTTCGTGGTGCGCGCCGACACGCCCCCGTGACGACCCCATGACGATTTCCGTTCTCGTCATCATCGCGCTCGCTCTCCTGTTCGACTTTCTGAACGGCTTCCACGACGCCGCCAATTCGATCGCCACCGTCGTCTCGACCCGCGTCCTGACCCCCGGGATCGCCGTGGTCTGGGCCGCGGCATTCAACTTCATCGCCGTCTTTGTCCTGGGGGTCGCGGTCGCCGCCACGGTCGGGAAGGGTATCGTCACACCCGAGGCGATCAACAACCACGTCATCGTATCCGCCTTGACCGGAGCCATACTCTGGAATCTCCTCACCTGGTGGCTCGGGCTCCCGACTTCTTCGTCGCACGCGCTCGTGGGCGGGCTCGTGGGCGCCGCGCTCTGCAATGCCGGCGCCCGAGCCATCGTGATGAGCGGCGTCGAAAAAACCGTCCTGTTCATCGTGATCTCTCCGATGGCGGGGCTTCTCCTGGGCTACGCGAACATGCTCGCCGTCTCTTGGATTTTCCACAGGACGGCGCCGAGCCGGGTCGACCGGCTGTTCCGCAGGCTTCAGATCGTTTCCGCGGCGCTCTACTCCCTGGGGCATGGAGCCAATGACGCGCAAAAAACGATGGGGATCATCACCGTCCTGCTCTTGACGACCCACCGGATCGACCACTTCTACGTGCCGGCGTGGGTCGTCTTCGCCTGTGGGTCCGCGATGGCGTTCGGGACCCTCTTGGGCGGATGGCGAATCGTGCATACGCTCGGCGCCCGCGTGACCACCCTTCGACCCGTCGGGGGATTTTGCGCCGAAACCGCAGGGGCGATCAGTCTCTTCACCGCGACCCACCTGGGCATCCCGGTGTCGACGACGCACACAATCACGGGCGCGATCGTCGGCGTGGGCGCCACGCGGAGGCCTTCGGCGGTCCGTTGGGGGGTCGCGGGACGGATTGTGTGGGCGTGGGTGCTCACGATTCCCGCGGCCGCCGCGGTGGCCGCCGTGACCTTCCGTCTCACGGCGCTCGTCGCTCCGTAAGCCTTGCTCGAGACCCTCCTCAAGCCGGTCACTTCGTTCGTTCTCTCCGTGATCTCGAATTGGGGATACGCCGGAATCGTCTTCTGCATGACCATCGAGAGCGCCTGCATTCCTCTCCCCAGCGAGATCATCATGCCGTTCTCGGGTTATCTCGCGACGACCGGGCGGTTCACGATCTGGGCCGTGGCGCTCGCGGGCGCCGTCGGAAACGTCCTCGGCTCCTGGATCGGGTATGGGCTCGGATCGGTGGGAGGGAGGCCCCTCGCGGAGCGCCTCTCCCGATGGCGCATCATCCGCGTGGAAGAATACGACCGTGCCGATCGCTGGCTCAAACGCCACGGCTTCCAGGTGGCCTTCTGGACCCGTCTCGTTCCGATCGTGCGGACCTTCGTCAGCTTCCCGGCGGGCGCGGCGCGCGTCCCGATCGCGCGCTTCACGCTGTACACGTTTCTCGGTTCCTACATCTGGTCCTTCGCGCTCGCGTGGGTCGGAGCGGCCCTGGGCGAGCACTGGGAATCGATCCGCGAGATTGGGCGCGGGTTCGACATCGCGGTCCTCATCGCGCTCGTGGCTCTGTTCCTCCTCTGGCTCCGCTCGCACTTCAAGCCTGCCCCGCGTTGACGGTTTTCGGCACGGATGCTAGTCTTCTCCTCCCTCTGGGGGATCGTCCAGTGGTAGGACACGTGGCTCTGGACCACGGTACAGGGGTTCGAATCCTCTTCCCCCAGCCACATCGAATTTCGAGCGGCCTCTTATCGCGCTGTTTCGGCGCTATCGTCTAGGGGTTAGGACGGGTGGTTCTCAGCCATCAAACCGGGGTTCGAATCCCCGTAGCGCTACCATTTTCTCGCGCCGGACCCTGCCTGCGTTTCATCCGCGTGAAAGGAGTCTCCTTCATGCCGTTTCGACGATCCTCGCGCCGCCGCCCATTTGAGTCGGCCGCCCCGATCGCGGCCGTACTGCTCGGGGTAACGCTCCTCGTTTCCGCGGCGAGTCGATCCGCCGCGCAGCCGCGCGAGCGGCAACGGCGGGATCCGCGCGGGGAGACCGCCCCAAGGCTGCCCAGGAATGTGGAACGGCTCGACTCGCTCGGCGGCATCACCCAGTACCGCCTCAAGTCGAACGGCATGGCGATCCTTCTTGCCCGGAACGACGCCGCTCCCGTCGTCACGTTCGAGGTGGTCTATCACGTCGGATCCCGGAACGAAGCCCCCGGCAACACCGGCTCGGCCCATCTTCTCGAGCATCTCCTCTTCAACAAAAGCACCAAGAACTTTGGTCGAGCCCTCGGGCACAAGACCTTTCAGGAGGTCTTGTTTCAGGCAGGGTGCGACTACTCCTCCACCAACATGAGCACCTGGTACGACCGGATGAACGGGTATTCGACGCTCCCTTCGGACAAGCTCGAGCTCGCGATGAAGATCGAAGCGGACCGACTCGGGCGCGCGCTGATCCTCGACGCGGAGCGGCAGCCCGAAATGACGGTCGTCCGGAACGAATACGAGATCGGGGAGAATGATCCTTCCCAGGCCCTCTACAAGGCGGTCATCGGCGCGGCCATCACGGCTCATCCCTATCACTGGGACACGATCGGGTACCGCTCCGACATCGAGGGCGTCTCGACCGAGACGCTGCGCCAGCATTACAAGGACTTCTTCTGGCCGGATAACGCCGAGGCCGTCCTCGTGGGGGACTTCGATCCGCTCACGGCGCTTCGGATGTTCGACCGCGAGTTCGGCTCCTTCCCCCGGTCCCCGAAGCCGATCCCGTCCGTTATCACGGTCGAGCCACCGCAGGAGGGTGAGCGGCGGGTCATCGTCAAGAGGCCGGGCCAGGTGGGGCTGGTGGAGATCGGATTCATGCGTCCGAGCTCCCTCCACCCCGACTTCATCCCCCTCGACGTGCTCGCCACGATCCTCGGCTGGGGTGTCAACTCGCGGCTGTACCAGGCGCTCGTCGAGAAGGGCCTTGCGACGGAGGTGAGCGCGAGCAACTACACGCTCCGCGACCCGTTTCCCATTCTGATCGACGCCACCGTCGCTCACGGCGTGAGCCACCAGAAGGTGGAGGATGCCACGAAAGCCGCGCTCTACGCGGTCGGGAGCACGGGCGTCACCCCCGTGGAGCTCGCGCGCGCGAAGAGCCAACTCGAGGTCTCCGTGATCCGAGGCCGCGACGGGACCTACGAGCTCGCCTCGAGCCTCGGGGAAGCGGTGGCGTCGGCGGACTGGAAGTGGTTCGTGCGCTACGTGGAGACGATGAAGCGCGTCACGCCCGAGGACGTTCAACGAGTGGCCGCGACCTACCTGATCCCCGATCACGCCACCGTCGGCTGGTTCGTTCCGTCCAAGGCCGACGAGAAGAAACCCCAGAAAGCCGCCGGCACGGGCGGCTCGACGGAGTCCTCCGCATCGAGCGGGACGAGCGCGACGGGGCCGGCTCACGAGACGTTCGCGCAGCGAACGCTCCACCGGGTGCTGGGGAGCGGGATCACGCTCGACGTCCTGGCGAATCACGCCGTCCCGACGGTGGCGGTGCACGGGATCGTGCTGGCCGGCCGGATGCACACGCCGCGCGAAAAGCCGGCGCTGGCCCAGCTCACCGCGATGATGCTGGAGCGCGGCACGAAAACCCACGACAAGCGCGCGATCGCGGCGCTCCTCGACGGAGTGGGAGCCCGGCTTCACGTCGTGAGCGACATGTACGGGGCGACGATCCAGGGATCCTCCCTGTCGCGCGACACGAGACTTCTCCTCTCCGTCCTGGCGGAGGAGATGGGGAGTCCCGCCTTCCCCGATTCCGAGCTCAAGAAGGCCAAGGCCGAAATGAGGACCGACGTGCTCCGGGCGTTCGACGACACGCGCCAGCGTGCGTTCGACCGGCTGACCCAGGTCGCCTTCCCGGCGGGCCATCCCTACCGGGCCCCCTCCAAAGACGAGATGCTCGCGAGCATCGACGATGCGCGTCCCACGGACCTCGACGCCTTCCACAAGGACCGCTACGTCGGCGCCTCAACCTATCTCGCGATCGTGGGAGATGTCGATCCGGAGCGGGTGGCCGCCCTCGCGGACTCCCTTCTCGGCGAGCTTCCGCGCGGGTCGCGCCCGGACCTCGGCGTGGCGCGCGCCGACCGGGGGCAACCCGCGCGAGAGGCGGTCACGCTGCGCGGAAAAGCCAATATGGACCTCATGTTTGGAGCGACGAGCGGGCTGAGGCGGCAGGACCCGGACTACGAAGCGAGCCTCGTCGCCAACGCGGCGCTCGGACAGAGCTCCCTCTCGTCCCGCCTTGGACTGCGGGTTCGCGATACGGAGGGGCTCACGTACAGCATCTATTCACGCTTCACGATGACCGACTACCTGGACGGCGTCTGGCTCGCCGATGTCGCGGTCGCGCCCAGCAATCTCGGGAAGGCCATGAAGTCGACGCGCGAGGTCATCGAGAGCTACTGCAGGGATGGGATTACGGAGGAGGAGGTCGCGACGCAGAAGAGCTTCTTCGCGGGAAATTACCAGGTCCAGCTGGCGACCAACGCCGGCACGGCACAGGCGCTCGCGGTGGCGGAGAAGTTCGGCTATGGGCCGGCCTATCTCGACGAGTTTCCGGATCGCGTGAGGCGCGTCTCGCGGGACCAGGTCAACGCGGCGATTCGCGCGCATCTCGATCCTGCGAAGCTCAACGTCATCGTCGCCGGGGACCTGGACAAGCTCCCGGAGTAGGCGGCCTCGCCCCGGCCCGAGCGAGGTCCCTACCGCACGAGCGTCATGGCGCGCGTGCGAACGGTGCCGCCGACCGCGAGCCGATAGAAGTAGCGCCCGCTCGCGACCGCGGCGCCGCGGTCATTCCGCCCGTCCCAGCGCGCGCGATAGACACCCGGAGGCTGCGCCGCGTCCACCAGGGTCCGGACGAGCCGGCCCGAGGCGTCGAATACCCGCAGCGAGACGCGCCCACCGGGACCCGCATCGTAAGGGATCACCGTCTGGGGATTGAACGGGTTCGGGCGGTTCTGCTCCAGGCGGGCGACGCGCGGCGCTCCCGCGCCCGCCACCGCCGTGACCGCGGGAATCGAGGTTGGATCCCATGGCCTGGAACCCAGGGCCAGCTCCCAGCGATCCCGGTATCCGTCGCGGTCTCGATCGATCGCCATTCTCATGCCCGAGTTTGGAGGAACGCCCATATACGTGATCTCTCCCCCGTTCGTGGCCCACGACCGCAAGGTATCCGTCGGGATCGTGCCCTCGGGGTTCAAGTCGCTGATGAACGTGTGGCCGGGCTGATACAAGAATCCTTTCATGATGCCGCCGATTCTCCCATGGGCAATGAGGTCGCAGTTTCCAAGATCGGCTTCGAGGTAGAGCGAGTCGAGGAGAGCCGTGGTCGCGGGGGCGTTCTTTGTGGCGCCGTTGATCGTCAGCTCCCTCCCCACCGAAGGCGCCGTCCCCGTGTCGAAGGAGAGCAGGAACGCCTCGATCTCGTAGCGCGCCATGGTGTCCGGGAAGCTGAACACCGGGAACCTCAGGAAATTCACGATGTTGTCGACCGAGCCGTCGTGGAGGAACCCAAACCCTCGCTTCTGCGCTCCGGAGGCGCGCGTGAATCCGGTCTTTTGATACATGTTTCGAAGCTGAGGCACTTTGAAATCCTGGCTCTCTTGCAGGATCGGTCCCGGGAAAATCACGCGATCCGTTCCCGTGGGCAGCGAGTGGCAGGTAGCGCACGGCTGTCCCCCGTCGTGAGGCCGGGATTCGAACTCGACGCGGCCCGAATCGGCGAGGGCCGTGAATTTGCGATTCAAGGTCTGATTGGGGTTCGGCGGATAGACCACCGTCATGATGAAGTCGTTGTACTTCTGCATGTCGGTCGTCGAGAGCGAATCGGGCGCTCCCATCAGGTTCACGAACGCGGGATTGAAGCGCGTGAAATCCAACCGGTCCCCGCGCCAGTGGAACGGCGGCGTGTCCGAGAGACCGCGCAGCGATTGGGTCGTCATCGGACCCTTCAAGGGATGGACCTGTCTCCCGGCGATCTGGAGACTCGGATCCATCCGTCCCTGAGGATTCCCGAGATCCCAGGCGATGTTGTCGAAGTTCCCGCCCACGTGGCAGCTCGCGCAGGCGAGGTCCCCATGGGCGGAGATGTTGCCGTCGTAGAGGAACCGCCTGCCGCCTCGCACCTCGGGCGGGCTCGGATCGAAACGGAGCGCCACCTCCCCGATTTTCGTCTCGGTGTCGGTATCCAGGATCGCGATCGAGTTGGTGAACCGGTTCAGCGCGAAGAGCTGGTGGCGCGCGGCGTCGAGGGCGAGCCCGGCGGGGCCGCGAGGCTCCCCGGGCGCGATCCCGGGAGGCGAGGGCACGCCCCCGGTGGCCATCCTGTTCGTGACGCCTCCCGATAGATTCAGCACGCCCACCTTGCTCGACCCCATCGCCGCGACATAGGCCTTGGCTCCCGTCGAGCTCACGACGATGTCCGTGGGCTCGGCGAGGCTCAAGTCGCGCTCGGACTGGGGTCCGGGGCTCACCGTGTAATTGATGTGGTCGTTCAGGTGGACCGGGGTCACCGTCCCCGCTCCTCCCGAACCGATCAGGGTCACCTGGTCTTTCGCGAAACGCCCCCTAAGATTTGGCTCGAAGCGGGTCCGGTTCGCGGCATCGGTGTTGGTGACGTAGAGCGTCCCGGTCGAGGGATCGACCGCGATGTTGAACATGTTCGTGCCGACGTTCGAGACATTGGAGGTCACCGCGCCCGTGTTCGCGTTGAGCACCGCGACGTCCACGTCGGGGAGGGAGAAGCCGGCCGGAACGCCCGCGTCCCACACCTTGGGCGTCGGGAGCCCGTCGTCGATCCAATGGGTCCCGTTCCACTGGACGATCACGCCCACGGCGGGCGCGGGGGGGAGACCTGGATCCATGGGGGGATTCGGAGGCGATGGCCCGCCCAGCGCGGTCACCGTCTGGGCTCCGATGATCGTGGTCCGGTTTCCCGCATCGAGCACGCTGACGTAAACCTGCGAGCCCCCGGAGCCGCCGACCGCAAGCGCCCGGGGGTGACGACCGAAGATCGGAGTCGGAGCGAACGCGGGCGCGAGCGTGGCGGGATTGAATGCTTTGACCGCGTCCTCCCCGCTCACGCAGACGAACGCGCGCTCCGGGCTCCCGGCGAACGCCACGTCGGTCGGCTCGTCCCCCACGCGGAGCGTCCCCCGCACGCTCAGCGTTTTCAAATCGACGACGCTCACGTCGTCCGAGAGGTGATTCACGACCCATGCGACGCTGTCGTTTTGGGCGCGGACCGAGACGGGCTCGAGCCCCACGGGCACTTCACCGAGCGTATCCAGCGCTCCGGGGCCGATCGCGAACACCTCGAGCCGCGCGTCGGGAGTATTCAGCGCGAGGAGCTTCGTTCCATCGGGCGTGATCGCCAGCGGGTGCACCTGGAGCGATTCGAAGTTGCGAAAATCCGGAACCACCGGAGTCGAGGAGCGCGAATCATGCGGGCGAAGGGTGATCGACAGGAGAAGGAGCGGGGGTATCAACGCGAGAAGAAAGCACGCGGCCCTGCGCCGGCGGACGGATCGGATGCGCTCTGCAAACACGGGGGACCTCCCAGAGGACGCCGGGCTGGCTGCGGCCGGAGCGTCCTGACCTAAACCCTAATTATATCACTTCTTGCCCATGCTTGCAATCCCTCGCCGGGCGCTCCACAGCTCCCTGGTCCTCGAGTCTCCTCCGGTGCGCCGCGTACGCCTGCCCTAGTAGCCTCCGCATCCCCGACCCGTAACGCTCGCGGCTGAAACGAACCGCCTGACGGCGCAGCGCCGCCGGGTCAAAGGAACGCCGCGTCACCTCCCGCATGGCGCTCTCGAGGGATGCTTCGCTCGGCTCGTCGAAGAGGATCCCGGTCTCCTTCGTCACCGTTTCGAGCGCGCCTCCCCTCGCGAGGGCGATCGCCGGCCGGCCGCACGCGAGCGCCTCCAGCGGCGCGATCCCGAAATCTTCCTCGTGCGCCTGAATCAGCGCACGGCAGGAGCGATAGGCGTCCCGCAGCGCCTCCATCGAGACCCACTCTTCGAACGTGACGGTCGGGCCCGCGATCGAGCGAAGCCTCCTCAAGTCCGGTCCGGAGCCGATCACTCGAAGCTTCGCGCCCATCCGATTCGCCGCGCGGATCGTGAGATCGACCCCCTTGTAGGGCACGAGCGCGGAGACCGTGAGAAAGGCCGCGTCTTTCCCTGGAGCCGCGTCCCCCGGCGTGAAGAATTCCGTGTCCACGGGGGGGTAAACGACGAGGGCGGGACGGCGGTAGTGCTTCCAGATGCGATCGCGGACGTTGAGCGAGTTCCCGACGAATAGATCGACACGATCGGAGCTCAGCCGGTCCCACAGACGGAATCGATGGGCGATCCAGGGGCCCAGGAGCCGTTCGAGCGCCCCCGCGCGCCCGGGCGCGAAGTACTCGGAGTACAGATCCCAGAAGTATCGGACCGGGGTGTTGCAGTAGCACACATGAAGCGTGTCGGCGCGCGTGACCACGCCCTTGGCCGCACAGTGGCTGATGGAGACGACGAGATCATAGCCGCTCAGGTCGAAGGATTCGATCGCATGGGGATACACGGGGACGAACCACCGGTAGCGGCGTCGGCCCATCGGGAGCCTCGCGATCCACGATTCGTGGATCGGATGCGACTCGATCGTCCGGGAGAGGTGCCCTTTCCAATGGACGAGCGTGTACACGCGCGCTCGCGGGAACATCTCACAGAGCACTTCCAGGCACTTTTCGCCGCCGCGCATCCCGGTCAGCCAATCGTGGACCAGCGCGACGCGCAGCGAGTCCAGTCCGACGGATGGGGGTGTCGGGGTCGGCTCGCTCACGCGGCAGGCGCCGGGAATTGAGCCGCAAGCCGATCCGCCGCGTCGCGCAGACGCTTCACGGTCTTCTCTCGGCCCAGGAGCAGGATCACGTCGAATATTCCGGGACTCACCTTTTTCCCCGTGAGGGCGATCCGGGCCGGCATGATCACCTCCCCGGCCTTCACTCCCTCGGAGGATGCGAGCCCACGAACGGCCCTCTCGATCGGATCGTGCTCGAAAGGCTCCACCTCGGAGAGCACGGTCGCGAGCTTCTTGAGGCGCGCGGCCGCGTGCGGGTTCGCGACGAGCTCCGCCCAGGGTTGGGGCTCGGGCTCGACCCGGTCCACGTAGAGATAGGCGGCGTACTCCGGGAACTGTCGCGGGCGTTTCATGCGGTCTCCGACCGCGGCGACCGCCCGCTCGAGAAACGCGCGGTCGGCGATCGCGGACTCGGGCAGGGCCCCACTCTGCTTAAGATTCGAAGCCACCATGTCCGCGCGCGTGGAGAGCGGGAGCGCCCGGAAGTACTCTCCGTTCATCCAGTCCAGCTTCTCGTAGTTGAAGATCGCCGGATTCTTCGAGACCCGGTCGAGCGTGAACACCTCGACCAGCTCATCCAGCGTGAACATCTCGCGCTCGCCGTCGAAGGCCCAGCCCAGGAGGGCGAGGAAATTCACCATCGCCGCCGGCAGGATTCCGTCGTCCCGGAACGCCGTGACCGAGACGGCGCCGTGGCGTTTGGAAAGCCGCGCGCCGTCCGGACCCAGGATCATGGGAAGATGCCCGAATCGCGGGGGCGGCGCGCCGAGCGCCGCGTAGAGCTGAATCTGCCGCGGCGTGTTCGAGATATGGTCGTCGCCGCGCAGCACGTGGGTGATCTCCATCGCGGCATCGTCCACGACGGCCGCGAAGTTGTACGTCGGATGCTGATCCGCGCGCAGGATGACGAGGTCGTCGAGGGTGCTGTTTTGGAACGTGACCCTGCCGCGCACCTCGTCCTCCCAGGACGTTTCCCCCTCGGGCATGAAAAATCGAAGAGCGAAGGGCTCTCCTCGTTCGGCGCGCGCGCTGGACTCCTCCCTGGGGAGCCGGAGGCAGGTGCGGTCGTACTTGGGCGGCTCCCCGCGCGCGAGAGCCTCCTCGCGCTTCCGCTTCAGGTCTTCGGGATCGCAGAAGCAGCGGTAGGCTTTCCCCGCGGCGAGCAGGTGCGCGGTGGCCTTGGCGTAGCGCGCGAGCCTCTCGCTCTGAAAATAGGGGCCGAAGGGGCCGCCCACCTCCGGGCCCTCGTCCCAGCCGAGCCCGAGCCACCTGAGACCGTCCAAGATTCCGCCCAGCGCCTCCTCGACATTCCGGTCCTGGTCGGTGTCCTCGATCCGGAGCACGAAGGCGCCGCCGTGCTTGCGCGCAAAAAGATAATTGAAGAGCGCCGTCCGCGCGTTGCCGACGTGGAGATATCCGGTCGGGCTCGGCGCGAATCGCACGCGTACGGGTGAAGCCATCCCCCGGTCCTTTCCTCTCGTGATGGAATGGGTGCCGCGGCGAGAAGCCGCTCAGCGCAAGAGCGCCATTTTCCTTGAAAACGCGTTGGGTCCGATCGCGGCGCGGTAGAAATAGACGCCGGAGGAGACCGGCCGACCGTGGTCGTCGTGACCGTCCCAGCGAAACTCATAATAGCCGGGATCGAACGGCCGCGAAACCGGCGTCGAGACGAGGCGTCCGTGGACGTCGAAAATCTGGATGAGCACGGTCTGGGGGCGGGTCCCGGAGACCGCGTATCCGATCGACGTTGTCGGGTTGAAGGGGTTCGGTCGGTTCTGGCCGAGCCAGGAGCGTTTCCATAGGAGCGGCGGCCCCGGCGGCCCGTCGCCCGGCGGCACGGAATCGACCGCCGTGAGCACCGGGAAGGTGGCGAGCCCCGTCCTCCAGTTGTCGTGATGGAACATCGGCCAGGCCATCCCGCTCGAGAGGAACATCCCGGGATAGCGCCACGCGTGCACGGCGCGGTCCCACCCGGCGAGCACGATATCGGTGGCACCGTCCAGATCGACGTCCCAGATGGCGGGCGTGCTGCGCGCTTCGGCGCCGATCTCGATCGGGAAACCGCTCACGGCCGTGCCGTCCGCGTGAAACGCGTAGAGCCTCCGGTCTTCCGCGCCGATCAGGATCTCGAGCGACCCGTCGCCGTCAAGATCGGCCACCGCGGGAGAGGCCTCCGTCGCGGCGCCGACCGTCAGGTTGGAGAATCCGGGCAGGACGTTGCCCCCGGGATCCCATGCCATGACACGGCCGTCCGTACCGCATGCGACCACATCGAAACGCGGATCCCCCAGAGGCGCGAGGAGCCGCGCCAGGACCGGGGAGGGCACGCGTCCGTTTCCGGGTGTCAGCTCGAGAGGCCGGGGCCACCCGGGCGCCCGCTGCCCCGACGCGGTGAGCACGTAGACGCTGTCGTTGGCGGAGCCGAACACCACCTCGAGCCCTCCTCCGGGAATCACGTCGCCGATGGCCGGCGAGGAGCTGGCGAGACCGCTGACCGCCACGTCCCACACCGTGGAAGAATCGGCGTGGATCGCGTAGACGTGTCCCGCCGAGGTGCCGAAGACGATCTCGCGCACGCCGTCACCGCCCAGATCCGCGATCGCGGGAGACGAGATCACGCTCCCCTGAGGCGTGAACAGGACCCCGCTCGCCCCGCGCACCGGAGCCCCGTTCGCGTGCCACGCATAGACCTTGTTCGTGTTCGAGCCGATCACGATTTCGGGTTTGCCGTCTCCATCGATGTCCCCCACCGCGGGGGTCGACCAGAAGGGGGCGCCCCCCTTCCTGGGCCAGCCCGAGGCCATGGTCCCGTTCGCGTGCCAAACCGCAACACTCGAGTCGTTCCAGGAAGCGGCGATGATTTCGGGGACGCCGTCGAAATCCAGGTCCGCCGCCGCGGGGGAGGAAGGAATGTGGTGGAGAGCCGTGCTGAAGATTCCGGACGTGACGGGGTTCAAATCCCCGTCGATCCAGTCGGTGCCGTCCGGCCGGAACACGTACAGGTACTCCGCGCCGACCAGAATCTCCGGTCGCGAATCCCCGTTGAGATCGGCCAGACAGACGTTCGAGGATGTCGCTTCCCCCAGGGTCTCCGGCCAGCCGACGAGCGACGGCGGGTTGGTGCTCACGATGAGCGGCGCGGAGCGCGCGCCTTCGTTCCCGCCCGAATCCACCGCGGTGACCGCATAGCGATACCGCGTGAGCGGCGGCAGCCCCGGATCCTCGTACGAGGACACGCGGCGGACCGGGACCGGCGTGAGAAGCGCGAGCGGGCTTCCATTGTCGAGGGCGCGGTAGATCCGATAGCCCGACCCGTCGCCGGCCGCGACCGGGTCCCACGCTATCCTGACACGGTCCGATCCAGGAATCTCGGCCTTGAGCCCCACGGGCGAAGCCGGGGCGGTGTGGTCGACCGCGAAGGTTGAGGAGTGGAAGTACGCGTCATCGACGCGGAGATCGAACAGCCGTCCCGCGGGCACGACCGCTCCCGAGCGGATTCGCACCGAGGCGCTCGTGCCCGTGGCCCCGGGAAGGATGTCCGCCACGCTCGCAACCGAATCGAGAACGGTGATCCCCGCCGCCGGGGTTCTCGCGTGGACCGAGAGGCCCCGTCCCCGGCCGCTTCCCTCGTTCGCGATCGTGAAGCGGTAGACCACGGTTTCGTTCGGATCGACGAGCCCGTTCCCGTTTCCGCCGGCGGCGGGGCTGTCGTCGAATCCATTGGACGCGAGGAGGAGCGAGGCCGCGCCGACCGCGATCGGCACGTCGGTCGTGTCGGTTCGGACGCCGTCGCGCACGATCACGCGGAGCCGTTCCCCTCGGGAGGCTCCCGGAACCGCGAGCGCGCGGATGCGAAGGCTGTCGGGGAGGGTCGCCTGGGCGCCGGCACCGAGCGCGGGGAGCGAAGCGGCGCCTTGCAGCACGGTGAGACCGCTCGTCAGCGCCGAGAGCGCGACCGTGACCGGCCCCGCCGCGCCCCCGGTTCCCGCGTTCTTCACGCTTCCCTGGAGCGCGAACGCCTCGCCGGCATCGGCACAGCCGTCCCCGTCTCCACCGACCGAATCCCGCACGCCGACGTTCAGGAGCGTGAAATGCGCCGGTGCGTCCGCGGTGACGGTAAGCGAGTCGAGGAAAGGAAGACGGCCCGGGGCGGTCACGGCGAGCGAGAATTTGCCGGTGCTTCCCGGGTGAAACAGCACGGTCGCGTGTCCGGCGGCGTCGGTGAAGGCCGGCCGGTAATCTTCTCCCTGTTTCCAAGCCACCACCAGCGCCGACTCGACCGGCGCGCCGGATGCGAGCACGGTCACGGTGAATCGGCCCACGCTCAGCGTCACGCTGGAAGGCCGCGTCACCGCAAGGGACGTGGGAGGGCAACGCCAGAGCGGAATCGCGGGATCTCCCAGGAGAACCGTCTCGAAATAGCCCCAACGCTCCTGGGTCTCGCTTCGGGCCTGAGGCAGGAGCGCCGCACGCGCGTTCTCGACCGCTTCGCCGAGCGTCGTCGGCGCGCCGGTCTCGAGATAATCGGTCAGACGGGTCGAGATGGTGTAGCTCACGCCGGGCCAGGCCTCCCGGGTCGCGCCCACGTACGCGAGCGCTCCTCCCGCCGGATTCCGGACGACCTCCTCGGCCACGCATTCGTAATCCACAGCCGCCGAGGAGCAATTCGAGGAGATCCAGAGCGGGAGGGAGTCCCCGTTCGCGAGCGTCGCCAGGTCGGGCATCGTGAGATTCTCGCTCCCGATGGAGAGCTGCGAGCGCGCTCCGTGTCCGATGTGATTCACGATGCCGTATCCTCGCCCGAGGGCGGCCAGGGTGGCGGCCTTGGTGAGCGGCATCGCGCCGGGATAGGCGTTCACGTTCTCATAGTAGCGATCGACCCTGGCGCAGGCCGGCGCGCGCACCTTGAGCGATTCCCCCTGCACCGCGCCATCCACCGAGATGAGCTGCCCCGGCTGCCACGCGTACGGGAAGAGCACCTCGGCGAGGATCAGATGCTTCGAGAGCGGCGGCGCGAGCGGGTTGGTTGCGTAGCGGAGCGCTTTCGAGACCAAGACCTGAGCTTCCGACCGCGTGGCGGCGGAAAGCCTGCCCACCGCGATGTCGGGGTTCATGTCGAGGCTGTCGGCCACCTCCCCGTAGATTCCGTCTCCGTTTCCATCCCACGTCCCGTCCAGATCCGCGTAGTAGGCGTCGCTCGGGATGTCGATCGTTTGGGAGAAATTCGCGCGGGCGTAGCGCATCGGAATCGCGTCGTGGTCGCCGGCGAGCACGGCCCAGCGGGTCCCCCAGAGACGGTGGGCCGCCTGGATGAAGCTTCGGATGGCCTGCGCGAGGTCGTTCGAGCGGGGGTCTGCGGCGCGGACGGTAGAAAGATTGCGAACCACGGTCGCGATGCCGGTCCGGGTGTGGTAGTCCGCGAGCTTCTGGTAGATGTCCGCGAGCGAATCGGGGGCGACGATCACGCAGTCCACGGGAGAGCCGAGACCCGACGGCTGGGTGGTTGGAAGAAACGGGGCGGCGCGCCGCGGATCCGGCGCCGCCCGCGGCACCCTCGGAGGAAGCTGGGCCCGCGCCGCGGTCGCCAGGGCCAAGATCAGGCAGGCGGCGAGCGGCGCCCCGAGCCTGATCGGTCCGACGAGCCGGCGGCACACCGCGGACCGGCGCGAACCAAGCCTGATACGGGGCTTGAGCCCCTGAGGATAAGCCATTGAATGTACGATGCTTGTCGCCTCGGCGAAGCGCGAAGGTGAGCGGTCTTCCCCGCGTCAGTATACGCCCCCGACGCGCCCCGGGCAATGGGCCCGCGACGGCCCACGCCCCCGGACCGGGCGATGCGAACCCGGGTCCGGTCCACGACCTTCCAATCGATGGCGTAGACCGAGTAGTAGTAGGTTCCCGGACGCGTAATCCCGAGGTTCGGAATCTCACGCGCGAAGATGAACCGGTAGGGACTGGTTTCATCGCCTCCGTCGGCGAGCCTTGCTCGCACGGCGTGTCGATCGATGAGGTAATCCGGCCTTCCCGCTTTCTCGAAGAGGAGCCGCCGAACCACCGCGTCGTACCCCTCGCGCACGACGACCGGCGCGATCTCCGGGGTGACGAGTCCATACAGATCCAGGACGGGGCGATCGGAGTAGTACCCGAACGCGCCGATGTCGGGGACCGCGAAGGAGGCGCCGGGCGGCGTCCGGTCCCGCGCCCAGATTCCGATCGAGACCAAGGACGCCCGCAATCCGCGCGTGTGCGCCCGCGTGCTCGGCACGCCCACGAGGCAGGTGAAGAGCGCGTTTTGCAGCGTGAACGCGCAGAGAAAAACGGGTAGCGCCAGCGCGTATCGCCTCGGGGCGCTGGTGGCGACCACCCATCTCAGCGATGCCATGCCCAGGAGGAGCACGCACGGAGTCGCCGGGAGTAGGTACCGCGACACAACCTGCACGCCCCCGAGGGCGAAGGTCAGGATCAGGAGCGCGGGCCACGCGGCGCAAACGCTCCAAAAGAGGCGCCGCCCGCGCGTCCCCGGAAGCGCCGTCGAGCGGCTTCCGAACGCGAGGACCAAGACAAAGAGCGCGAGGGGTAGCGCGTCGGTCACAAGCTCGATTTGGAAGGCGGCATGAATCGCCGCGATCGCGAGCCCGGGCCTGACCCACGCCCCCGACTTCGCGGCCGCGGTGTTGGGGAGCACCGTATGAAACCATCCCCACGCGGTGACGAGCCAGGGCAGGAGGACGAGCGAGACTCCCCCGAGGAGCTCGACCGCGCGGCGGAAGCCCCGTTCGGCGCCCGCCCACACGGCGAGGAGCCCGAGCGCCGCGAGGAGGTGGCATTCGGGTCGCGCGAGGGAGGCGAGGCCGAGCGCCATCCCGGTTCCCCACCCCGGTCGGCCCTGGAGCAGAATGCCCGCGAGCCCGTAGAGCGCCAGCGCGACGCACGCGGTCGCGAGCGGCGATTCCATCCCGGAGAGGGCCCATCGCATGGCCCACGCGTGCGCCGCGATGAGAAGGCCCAGCCCGAGCGAGGTCCACTCGTCCCATCCGAGCCTTCTTCCGATCCGCGTCAAGAGCCAGACCGTGAGCACGTGGAATACCGCGCCGTACGCCTTCGCGACCCAGGCGAGCGCCGGCATCCACGAGGCGTCGCGCGGCGCGGCGGCCTCCATCGGAAGGACCTTACCCGTGAGCGCAAGGAGGAACACCCAGAGCGGGCTGGTCGCGCCGTAGGTGGGCTCGCCCGCGTTGAACGAAAATCCTTTGCCCTGGACGAGGTGTTTCGCGAATTGGAGGTAGATGAAGGAATCGTCGGTCAGGTAGCCGATGAACGGCACGAGCGAGGCGGCGGCGGCCGCGAGGAGCAGAAGCGGGAGCGCGCGAGATCGCGCGTTCACGAAACGCTCATGAACGTCCCAGCCAGCGTTGGACCGTCTCCACAACGGATTCGGGGGTGAATCCAAGGTGCTCCGCGATCGCGGACGCGGGGGCCGAGGCCCCGAATCGGTTCAGACCGATTCGGAGGCAGTCCAGGCCCAGGAGCTCACACCACGGTTCGGTGCGGGCGGCCTCGATCACGATGCGCCGAGTGCCGCTCGGGATCACCGCCTCCCGATAGGTTTCCGGCTCGGAGCGGAACGCTTCGACACACGGCATCGAGACGACGCGGGCTCGGGCTCCGTTCGACTCGAGGCGCTTTCGGGCCTCCTGGGCGAGCGGCACTTCGGATCCGGTCGCGACGATCACGAGATCCGGCGATCCCCCCTTCGCGTCCTCCAGGACGTACCCGCCGCGCAGGATGTCCCGGCGGTCGAATCCATCGCGTCGTATGACGGGCTTGAGCTTTTGACGTGTGAGCACGAGCGCGGTGGGGCCTCGTTCCCGGCCGATCGCGCGGGCCCAAGCCATCGCGGTCTCCAGCGCGTCCGCGGGACGCCACACCTCGAGCCCCGGGATCAGCCGCAGCGACGGGAGGTGCTCGACCGGCTGGTGGGTGGGGCCGTCCTCTCCCAAGAACACGCTGTCATGCGTGAACACGTAGATCACGCGGATCCCCATCAGGGCCGCGAGACGGATCGAAGGGCGCATGTAGTCGGAGAAAATGAGGAACGTGCCGAGGTAAGGAATGAAGGATCCGTAGAGCGACATCCCGTTTCCGATTCCGCCCATCGCGTGCTCACGGACTCCGAAGTGGAGGGTGCGCCCCGTGTAATTCACCGGCGCGCCGCAGGTGAGCCCCGCGGGGGAAACGTCGCCGCCTCCCTTGATTCCGGTCATCGTGGAAGGTTCGAGGTCGGCGGAGCCTCCGACCAAGGAAGGCACCGCCTTGGCGGCCGCCTGGATCACGTTGCCCGAGTGAACCCGCGTCGCGGCTTCCTGGAGCGGGGCGGCCGCGGAGAGGACCTCGTCGATATTCGGAGGAACGTGGCGCTTGAAGTACGCGTCCCAAACCACAGCGCCTGCCGCGTCCTCCCGCCGAAAGGCCTGGTAGCGCTTATCCCATTCCGCTCTCTCCTTCCTCTTCTCCTCGGCGAGCGCGTGGAAGTGCGCCCGCGCCTCCTCAGGGATGTAAAACGCCGGCGAGAGGGGCCAGCCCGCCCCCTCCTTCGCGCGGTTCAGCTCCTCTTCGCCCAGCGGCTCGCCGTGCGCCTTCGCGGTGCCCTGCTTTGTGGGCGCGCCCTTCGCGATGACCGTGCGGGCCACGATGAGCGACGGCCGCATCTCGTCGGCCACCGCGCGAAAGAGCGCCTGGTCCACATGGTCGCGGTCGTTCCCATCGACGACCTCGACGTGCCAACCGTACGCTTCGAACCTCCTCCCCACATCCTCACAGAAGGCGAGCGGGGTCGGCCCTTCGATCGAGACGCGATTGTCGTCGTAGAGATAGTTCAGGTTTCCGAGACCCCAGTGCCCCGCGAGCGAGGCGGCCTCGGAGGAAATTCCTTCCATCAGGTCCCCGTCGCTCACAATCCCAAAAATCCGGTGATTGAGGAGGTCTGAATGGCGCTTGAGTCTCGCCTGCATCATCCGCTGCGCGAGCGCCATGCCGACGCCGTTCGCGAAACCCTGGCCCAGCGGGCCGGTCGTCGCCTCGATGCCGGGCGCATGGCCGTACTCGGGATGGCCGGCGGTCTTCGAACCCCACTGGCGAAACCGCTGCAGCTCCTCCATCGGGAGATCGAATTCGAAAAGATGGAGGAGCGAATAAAGCAGCATCGACGCGTGCCCGGCGGAGAGCACGAACCGGTCGCGATTCGGCCACAGAGGATCGCCCGGATCGAATCTCATGTACTTCGCCCAGAGCACGTACGCCATATCCGCGGCGCCCATGGGAGCGCCGGGGTGTCCCGATTTCGCCTTCTCGACGGCGTCGGCCGCCAGGAACTTGATGGTGTTGACGCACAGCTGGGCTTGATCGACGGAAGTGGTGGGCATGCGCACCTCGGTTTTCGCCTAATTTCCGGAACCGGCTCGGGATCGGGTGTTACTATAACCGCGGACAGGGATTCGTCGCTACCACCTCGGCCATGGGAGAGAGACATGCCCCGATGCTCGTGCCGCGCGGTCGTTCTCGCGCCGGCCGCATTGCTCGCGGTTCTCGCGCTCGCACTCGGGGGCTGTGCGACCAATCCGGCCACCGGCAAGCGCCAGATCTCGCTGGTGAGCACGAGCAAGGAGCTGGAGATCGGGCGCGAATCCGATCCCGCCGTCGCGGCGGAATACGGTCTCTACGGAGACTCCACGGTGCAGCGCTACGTCGATTCCGTCGGACAGAGGCTCGGCTCGATCTCCCACCTGCCCACTCTGGGATGGCACTTCCGCGTTCTCGACAGCCCGGTCGTCAACGCGTTTGCGATTCCGGGGGGCTACATCTATATCACGCGCGGGATCCTCGCCTATTTGAATTCGGAAGCGCAGCTGGCCGGCGTCCTGGGCCACGAAATCGGCCACGTCACCGCGCGCCACAGCGCCCAGCAGATCACCCGCTCTCAGATCGCGGGCGTCGGCCTGCTCGTCGGGACGGTCTTCGTCGGAGCCCTCCGGCCCTACAGCGGGTTGGCGCAGGAGGGGCTCGGGCTTCTCTTCTTGAAATACAGCCGCGACAACGAAACCCAGGCGGACGAGCTGGGCGTGGGATACACGACCAAGGCGGGCTACGACCCACGCGAAATACCCGGCACCTACTCCATGCTGAAGCGCGTCTCGGAGCGCCAGGGAGAGCAGCTCCCCGGGTTTCTCTCGACGCATCCCGACCCCGGTGACCGCGAGATCCGCACGTCGCAGCTCGCGCAGGCGGCGGTCGCGGGTGGACGGCGGGATATCGTGATCCACGCGCCGAAGTACCGGGCCCGGATCAACGGGATCATTTTCGGAGACGACCCGCGCGGGGGCTTTTTCGTCGGGAATCGCTTCTATCACCCCGACCTCGGGATCGAGATGATCTTCCCCGACGGCTGGAAGACCCTCAACCAGCCGAGCTCGGTCAACGCCGTGAATCAGTCGCTGGGAGGCGCGATGGAGGTGACCCTCCAGCGGACGAAGGACAGCACGGCGACTCCGGAGCAGTACGTCCAATGGCTCACCCAGGAGAAAAAGATCCTGGATGCATCGGGCAGGTCGGAGAATTTCCGTGATTACTCGGCCTGGATCGGGCAGGTGCTCGTGAGCGGCGAGGGTGGGAGACAGAGCCTCATCGCGGGATTCGTGCGCTATCGACCCGGTCAGTTCTTACAAGTACTTGGGTTCACACGCTCCCCGAACGATGTCGCGGCCGAGCAGGTTCTCGCCTCGATCCGGAGCATCGCCGCCCTCCGGGACCCGAGCAGGCTCAACGTGACCCCGGATCGCCTGGCAATCGTCACCGCCGACCGGCAGACGACCTTCGCCGACTTCGTGAACGGTCTGGGGCCCCAGGCCCTGAGCCTCGAGGAAACGGCGATTTTGAACAACATGCGCGCGACCGCGATCATTCCCGCCGGCACACCCGTCAAGATCGTCCGCAAAGGGCAGCATCCCTAGCCGGAAGGCGCGACCAAACTCCCGAGGCGGATCAGTCCCGCGCCCGCCAGGGCGAGGGCGCAGTCTTTCGGCAATCGTCCGATCAGGACCGAGAGAAAAAAGCGGCTTGGATCGATTCCGATCATCCCGGCGACGAAGCAAATCGCGTCGGCGGGCGAGAAAGGCACCAGGAAGATGGGCACGAGCGCGAGCCACCGCTTTCCCCCGACGATCGCGTTGGCCCTGTCGACATTCTCGGTGCCTACCCACCGTTTGAGGAGCGGCAAGCCCGCACGGCTCCCTATCGCGTACGCGGCGGACGATCCGACCAGCGTCCCGACGGAGGCGATGAGAACGCCCACCACGGGGCCATACAGAGCCCCCGCGAGAATCGGCATGAAAACACCCGGGATCGGCGCGACAAGAATCTGGGCGATCTGGAGCCCGAGCAGGATCAGGGGGCCCCAATGCCCGGCGCCTCGGAGGAACCCTTCCAGGCGCGGGCGGGTGAAGAAGGGTGCCGATTCGATGCCGATCCAAACCAGCGCGGCCACGACGGCCGCGAGAAGGATCCCGTGGATCCATGTGAACCGGGGGTGGGTTTGCGCGCGGGGCATGGCCGCAGAATGTAAGTGACCGTGCCTCGATCTAGAAGCGAGATCTGACCGCCCGGCCGGATCCCGATTCGAACGGCGGATTCCCAGAAGCCGCCTCGTTCCGGTATCCTCACTCCGTTTCCGCGGCCCGCGTTTTCATGACGCCCGGTTTCGATCCGCGAATCCAAGATGGAGTGAGCCACATGGACGATGCTTTCGGGGCACGCTCGACGCTCAAGGTCGGGGAACGCCGTTACGAGATCTTCCGGCTGGAGACGCTCGCCAAGGCGGGCCTTCCGGTGGCACGTCTTCCCTACTCCATGCGGATCCTCCTCGAGAACCTGCTCCGCACCATGGACGGTCGCGTGGTGCGCGCCGAGGACGTCGAAGCGGTGGCGCGGTGGGATCCCAAGGCGGAGCCGAGCCGTGAGATCGCGTTCACTCCGGGCCGCGTGCTCTTGCAGGACTTCACCGGCGTGCCCGCGGTGGTGGACCTGGCCGCCATGCGCGACGCGATGGCGAAGCTGGGCGGGGATCCCAAGCGGATCAATCCGCTCCAGCCCGCGGAGCTCGTCATCGACCACTCGGTGCAGGTGGACGAGTACGGCTCGAGCGCGGCGCTCCTGATCAACGCGAAGAAGGAGTTCGAGCGAAACCGCGAGCGATACCTCTTCCTCCGCTGGGGGCAACGGGCGTTTGAAAACTTCCGCGTGGTTCCGCCGGCGACCGGGATCGTGCATCAGGTCAATCTGGAGTACCTCGCGCGGGTCGTGTTCTCGACCGGAGGCGATCGGCCTCAGGCCTACCCCGACACGCTCATCGGCACCGATTCCCACACGACGATGATCAACGGCCTGGGGGTTCTGGGCTGGGGCGTCGGCGGAATCGAAGCGGAAGCGGCCATGCTCGGGCAGCCGGTCTCGATGCTCCTGCCCCAGGTGATCGGCTTTCGCATGACCGGCTCCCTCCGGGAGGGGGCGACGGCGACCGATCTCGTGCTCACCGTCACCGAAATGCTCCGCAAGAAGGGCGTGGTCGGGAAGTTCGTGGAATTCTTCGGACCGGGCCTGGCCTCGCTCCCGGTCGCCGATCGCGCCACGATCGCGAACATGTCGCCCGAGTACGGGGCCACGTGCGGAATGTTCCCGATCGACGCCGAGACGCTCCGCTATCTCGAATTCACCGGACGAGCGCCGGAGCAGGTCCGGCTGATCGAATCGTACGCCAAGGAGCAGGGGCTCTTTCACGCCCCGAACAGCCCCGAGGCAGCCTACTCCGACACCCTTTCCTTGGATCTCGCGAGCGTGGAGCCGAGCCTCGCGGGACCGCGTCGGCCTCAGGATCGCGTACCCCTTCGCGACGCGAAACGGAATTTCGCGGAGGCGCTCCCCACGATGCGGGTCGCGAAAGTCGCGCCCGCCGCCGCCGGCCGGCCGCTCGAGCTCTGGGAGGAGGAAGGAGGCGACGGCGCGATCCAGCGGGCGACCGCGACGCTCCCCCAGGTGACGATGGGGGGCGAGTCCTTCCCGCTGCGCGACGGTGCGGTCGTGATCGCCGCGATCACGAGCTGCACCAACACGTCGAATCCCTCCGTGATGGTGGGTGCCGGGATCATCGCAAAGCGGGCCGTGGAGCGCGGGCTACGAACGAAACCCTGGGTCAAGACGAGCTTGGCCCCCGGCTCCAAGGCGGTCACCGAGTACCTGAAGCGAGCCGGGCTCGCGCAGCACCTCGAAGCCCTCGGCTTCTACACGGTCGGCTACGGGTGCACGACGTGCATCGGGAACAGCGGGCCGCTTCCGGCGCCGATCTCGAAGGCGATCGAAGACCAGGAGCTGGTTGTGGCCTCCGTCCTGAGCGGGAACCGGAACTTCGAGGGGCGCATCCATCCCGAGGTGCGCGCGAACTATCTCGCCTCCCCGCCGCTCGTGGTGGCGTACGCGCTCGCGGGGCGGATGGACCTGGACATCACCTCTGAACCTCTGGGCGAAGGCTCGGACGGGAAGCCGGTCTATCTGCGCGATCTCTGGCCGACGCAAAAGGAAATCGACGAGACGATCCACGCGGCGGTCCGGTCGGAGACGTTCCGTGAGACGTACCGCGACGTGTACACCGGGGACGAGACGTGGCGAAATCTCCCCGTGCCCCAAGGGGACCGCTACGCGTGGGAGGCAACGTCGACCTACGTCAAGCGCCCGCCGTACTTCGACGACATGCCGGCCACGCCCCCCGCGCCGCAAGACGTGCGGGGCGCGCGGGTGCTCGCGCTGCTGGGGGACAGCGTCACCACCGATCACATCTCACCCGCGGGCTCGATCAAGAAAGACAGCCCGGCGGGGCGCTATTTGATCGAGCACGGGATCCAGCCCCTCGATTTCAATTCCTACGGCTCGCGGCGCGGGAACCATGAGGTGATGGTGCGCGGCACGTTCGCGAACACGCGGATCCGGAACAGGATGGTCCCGGGGGTCGAGGGGGGGTACACGATGCACCTCCCGAGCGGAGAGCAGATGTCGATCTACGACGCCGCGATGCGGTACGCGAAGGAGGGTGTGCCGACGGTCGTGATCGCGGGAAAGGAATACGGCTCGGGGTCCTCCCGCGACTGGGCCGCGAAAGGGCCCAAGCTGCTCGGCGTGCGCGCCGTCATCGCCGAAAGCTTCGAGCGGATCCATCGGAGCAACCTGATCGGCATGGGCGTCCTTCCCCTTCAATTCCAGGAGGGTCAGAGCGCCGAGACGCTGGGTCTGACGGGGAAGGAAACGTACGACGTCGAAGGCATCGCCACGGCGCTCCGGACCGACGCGGCGCGCGCCACCGAGCTCACGGTCCGGGTGAATCGAAAGGGACAGGGCGCGGAGGCGGCCGGGCCGGATTCGTTCCGGGCCAAAGTCCGTCTCGACACGCCGCAGGAGGTCCGCTACTACGAGAACGACGGCATCCTGACCTTCGTTCTTCGCCGCCTCCTCCGCGGCGAATGAACCCTACGATCGAGTCCATCGCCCATCCCGAAGCGGCACGGCGGCCGGCCATCAGGACACCTTGTGCGACTCCTCTACGGCGTGCCGCAGCGTTCCCTCGAGATCCCGGAAGCGAAACCCGTACCCCAGCGTCGAAAGCCTCGCCGGCTCGACGCGTGCGCTCGAGAGAAGCGCCTCCTCCGCCATCTCCCCGAGGAGGAGCTTGAGCGCCGGTGCGGGAGCGGGAATCAGCGCGGGCCGCCCCAGCACCCGACCCAGGGCACGCGCGAAATCGCGGTTTCGCACAGGCGCCGGCGCGACCACGTTGACGGGCCCCTCCACGCCCTCGCGGTCGAGGGCCAGGCTGATCACACCGAGGAGATCCGGCATCGCGATCCAGCTCATCCACTGCTTCCCGCTCCCGAGCGGGCCCCCGATCCCGAGCCGAAAGATCGGAAGCATCATGCCGAGCGCGCCTCCCGTGGAATCGAGCACGATGCCGAAGCGCAGGACCACCACCCGCATTCCCGGCGTGCGCGCGGAGAGCGCCGCCTCCTCCCAGGCCCGGCACAGCTCGGCGAGGAAACCCGTGCCCGGGGAGCTCCCCTCGGTGAGGACCTCCTCGCCGCGGCTTCCGTAATACCCGACCGCCGAGGCGTTGAGGAGCACGCGCGGCGGCGGCGTCCCTTCCCGCATCTCTTTCACGAGGAATCGCGTGCTCCCGGCCCGGCTCTGAACGAGGCGCTGTTTGCGAGCCCCGGTCCAACGGCCTCCGGCGAGGGATTCCCCGGAGAGGTTCACGACCGCGGCGACTCCGTCGAGCGCCGCTCGCTCCAATTCCTCCCGCTCCGGGTCCCAGTGGAAAACCGGTATCGGGCCCGCCGGAGCCGCGGGGCGGCGGCTCAAGAGCGAGACCCGGTGCCCGGTCCCCTGGAGATGCCGCGCGAGGGCCGATCCCACGAACCCGGTCCCGCCCGCAAGGAGGATGTTCACACCGGGGCGGCGGCCAGGGGCTGGGGCGGCTCGGCCGGCTCGTGGATCTCCTGCAGCGTCGACACCGTCACCGCGTGCTTCCGCAGCGCGCGGATCGCCTGGACCGTCGCGGCGGCCGCGGTCAAGGTCGTGACGCAGAGCACGCCGTGGAGGATTGCGTTCGTGCGGATCGCGCCGTCGTCGTAGAAGGACTCGCGGCCGAGCGGCGTGTTGATGATGAGATGAATCTCACGACTCTTGATCCGATCGACGACGTTCGGCCGCCCCTCGTTCACCTTGAACACCGCTTGCGCCGGAACGCCCTGAGCGTTCAGAAACTCGGCCGTGCCCCGCGTCGCGAGGATCCGAAAGCCGATCTCGTGGAGCGAGCGCGCGTGGGGCAGCACCCCTCCCTTGTCGTAATCGTTCACGCTGATGAACGCCGTGCCCTCCGTCGGGATGCTGTTGCCCGCCGCGGCCTGCGCCTTGGCGAAAGCGATTCCGAAATCATCCGAGATCCCCATGACCTCGCCGGTGGACTTCATCTCGGGGCCCAGGAGGATGTCGCTCCCGGGGAATTTCAGGAACGGGAAGACCGGCGTCTTGATGAAAAAGCGGCTCACGCCGAGATCCTCGGTAATCCCCTGCTCTCGAAGCGTGCGTCCCGCCATGATCCGGGCCGCGACTTTGGCGAGCGGCACTCCCGTGGCCTTGCTCACGAAGGGCACCGTGCGGGAAGCGCGGGGGTTCACCTCGAGAACGAAGACCGCCTCCCCTTGGATCGCGAATTGGACGTTCATCAGCCCTCGAACCTCGAGCGCGAGCCCGAGCCGCCGCGTCATGTCTCGAATCGTATCCAGGTGCCGGCGCGGAATCTTGTAGGGGGGGAGCACCGCGGAGGAGTCGCCGCTGTGGATCCCCGCCTCTTCGATGTGTTCCATGATCCCACCGATCACCACGCGCTCCCCGTCCCCCAGCGCGTCGACGTCGACCTCGCAGGCGTCCTCGAGGAAGCGGTCCACGAGCACGGGATGCTCCGGCGAAGCGTTGACCGCGTCACGCACGTATCCCTCAAGGTGCGATTCATCGTAGACGATCGCCATCGCGCGGCCGCCGAGCACGTAGGAAGGGCGGACGAGAACCGGGTAGCCGATGCGGGTCGCGACGTCTTTGGCTTCCTCCAGCGATACCGCCGTACCGCTCCTCGGCTGGGGAATGTCGAGCGCGGAGAGAAGCGCGCTGAAACGCTTGCGGTCTTCGGCGAGATCGATCGCGTCGGGGCTCGTCCCGAGGATGCGGACCCCGGCGCGGTGGAGCGGCAGCGCGAGCTTGAGCGGAGTCTGGCCCCCGAACTGGATCACGACCCCCTCGGGGCGCTCCAGCTCGACGATGTTCATTACGTCCTCGAAGGTGAGCGGCTCGAAATAGAGCCGGTCGGAGGTGTCGTAGTCGGTCGAGACGGTTTCGGGGTTGCAGTTGACCATGATGGTCTCGTACCCACACTCCTGGAACGCGAAGGAGCCGTGGCAGCAGCAGTAATCGAACTCGATCCCCTGCCCGATCCGGTTGGGACCGCTGCCCAGGATCATCACCTTGCGCCGTTCGGTGGGAAGGGCCTCGGACTCCTGTTCGTAGGTTGAATAAAGGTAGGGCGTGTAGGATTCGAACTCGGCCGCGCATGTGTCGACGCGCTTGTAGACCGGGAAGATCCCCTCGCGTTCGCGTCTGGAGCGAACCGCCGCCTCGTCCACTCCCGTCAGAGAACCGATCCGCGTGTCCGAGAAGCCCATCCGCTTCGCCTCGAGCAGGGCCTCTCCGTCCATCCCCGGCCGGATCGTCCGTTCCAGCTCGACGATCTGTTGGATCTGGTCCAGGAACCAGGGATCGATCCCGGTCATCTGGTGGATCTTCGCCTGCGGCCAGCCCAGATCGAGCGCGCGCTTGACGTAGAAGATCCGGTCCGGATCGGGCGTCAGGAGCTTCTCCCGGATGCGGTCGTCGTCCAGGTCATCCCGCGAGAACCCGCTGGCTCCGATCTCGAGGCCGCGGAGGCCCTTCTGGAGCGCCTCCTTGAACGTCCTCCCGATCGCCATCACCTCGCCCACCGATTTCATCTGCGTCCCCAAGCTGGGGCTGGCGTCCCGGAATTTCTCGAACGCCCAGCGCGGGATCTTCACCACGACGTAGTCGATGGCGGGCTCGAACGAGGCGGGCGTGACGCGCGTGATGTCATTCTTGATCTCGTCGAGGCTGTAGCCGATCGCGAGGAGCGCCGCGATCTTCGCGATCGGAAATCCGGTCGCCTTGCTTGCGAGCGCCGAGGAGCGAGAGACCCGGGGATTCATCTCGATCACGACCATGCGCCCGCTCTCCGGATCGACCGCGAACTGGATGTTGGAGCCGCCCGTTTCCACCCCGACTTCGTGGATCACCCGCCGGGCCGCGTTCCGCATCGTCTGGTACTCCCGGTCGGTCAGGGTTTGCGCCGGCGCCACGGTGACCGAGTCGCCGGTGTGGATTCCCATCGGATCGAAATTCTCGATCGAGCAGATCACGACGAAATTGTCCGCGTGATCGCGCATGACCTCGAGCTCGTACTCCTTCCAGCCGAGCACCGACTCCTCGACCAGGATCTCGCGGACCGGGGAGAGATCGAGGCCGCGCGAGACGACCGCTTCGAACTCATCGCCGTTGAAGGCGATCCCGCCGCCGCTCCCGCCCAAGGTGAACGAGGGGCGGATCACGGCAGGCAGGCCGGTCACGTCGAGCACCCGTCTGGCCTCTTCGAGACTCCGCGCAAACCCACTCCGCGGAAGGTCTAATCCGATTCGGCTCATGGCCTCCTTGAAGAGCCGCCGGTCCTCCCCGACCTCGACCGCTTTCCGGCTCGCGCCGATGAGGCGGATGCCCAGCCGGTCGAGCACGCCCCGCCGCGAAAGGTCGACGGCGAGGTTGAGCGCGGTCTGCCCTCCGACCGTGGGCAGCACCGCGTCGGGACGCTCGCGAATCAGAATCTTCTCCACGATGTCGGGCGTGAGCGGTTCGACGTAGGTCCGGTCCGCGTACTCGGGATCCGTCATGATCGTCGCGGGATTGGAGTTCACGAGCGAAACCCGGATGCCCTCGCCGCGAAGGGCCTTGATGGCTTGGGTCCCGGAATAGTCGAATTCGCACGCCTGGCCGATCACGATCGGCCCGGATCCTAGAACCAGGATCGAACGGAGGGAGCTGTCCTTCGGCATCGCGTCAGAGCCCGACCGGGACTCCCGCGGCGTGCGCTCTGGGGAGCGAACGAGGGGGCTCGCCGGAATCCATCAGCTTCAGGAACTGGGTGAAGAGATAGTGGCTATCGTGCGGTCCAGGGCTAGCTTCGGGGTGGTACTGAACCGAGAACGCGGGCAGGTCGCGGTGGCGGAATCCCTCGACCGTGCCGTCGTTCAGATTCACGTGGGTGAGCTCCAATTCAGGATCGTCGAAGAGCGTGGGCAAGACGGCGAAGCCATGGTTTTGGGACGTGATCGCGACCTGGCCGGTGTTCAGGTTTTTCACCGGGTGGTTCGCGCCGCGGTGGCCGAACTTGAGCTTGAAGGTCTCTCCGCCGCACGCCAGGCCCATGATCTGATGCCCGAGGCAGATCCCGAAGGTCGGCTTGGCGCGGATCAGCTCGCGCGTCGCCTCGATCGCGTAGACGCAGGGCTCGGGATCGCCGGGGCCGTTCGAGAGGAAGATGCCGTCCGGTTCGAGCGCGAGCGCCGCTTCGGCGGAGGTCGTGGCGGGCACGACGGTGATATTGCATCCCGCCGCCGAAAGCATGCGGAGTATGTTGCGCTTCATGCCGAAGTCGTAGGCCACGACGTGGAACGCGCGACCGCCGATCCCGGACAGGGTCCCGCCGCCGTCTCCGGCGTTCGCTTCGACCCGGTAGGGCTTCTCACACGTGACTTCGCGCGCGAGATCCAGTCCGGCCATATCCCGGGACGCCCGGGCGCGATCCACAAGGTCGTCTCGATTCTGGGAAAGCGAGGAGATCACGCCACGCTTCGCGCCGTGGATTCGCAGGTGGCGCGTCAGCGCGCGCGTGTCGATCTCGCTCAGCCCCACGACCCCGGCTTCGTCCAAGTAGCGGTGCAGCTCGCCGCTCGAGCGCCAGGAAGAGGCCACGGTCGAGATTTCCCTCACGACGAAGCCTGCTACCTGCGGACGCGTGGACTCCACGTCCTCGCGGTTCACCCCGTAATTTCCGATGTGGGGATACGTCATCGTGACGATCTGGCCCGCGTAGGACGGATCGGTGAGGACTTCTTGGTAGCCGCAGAGGCCGGTGTTGAAGACCACTTCCCCTTCGGTTTCTCCCATCCTGCCGAAGGAGCGGCCTTCGAAGAAAACGCCGTCCTCGAGGGCCAGGATGGCCCTCGGTCTCCGTTCGAGGATCGGAGCGGCGAAGCGGGAGCTCACGAGCCGAGAACGTAACACATCGTCCTGCGTTTCGCGAACCGGATTCGTCTAGGGCCCGAGGAGCCTCGAATCGAACTCGTCCACCTGGATCGCGTCGTCGCGAGCGGCCTCCGCTTCGCGGATCAAGCACCCGTCCGACCTCTCGATCACGCCCGCGGCGACCGCGCGATCGAGCAGCGTCCCCTCCGGGTCGCGCTCGAGCTTCCGCGCGCGGATCGCGGATTTGACCTTTTGTTGCGCGGGGGCGGCCGCGACCACTTTGCCGAGCGCCGCCTCGAGCCTCCCCAGCCCCGGATCGCCCGGGGGCGGCACGTAGATGTCGCGCGTAAGACGCAAGCGCTCCTCGCGGCCGTCGAGGAGGGCGCGCGCTACCTCGGCGCCCACTTCATCGCTCGGCGGCTCCCGGTAGGAGCCGAACGGGAAGATCGCCGCCGACAGCGCCCACGCGGCCGGGCGGTTCGGCAGATTCTCCAACACCCCCACCAGCGCCATCTCGATCTCATACAGCGCCTTCTGGCATCCCCAGCGGAGAAACGGGAGATCGGCATCCACCCTTCCGTCATCCCAGTACTTCTTCACGGTCGCCGATCCCAGGTAGAGCCAAGCGAGCGCGTCCGCGAGCCGCCCGCTGAGCTTCTCCCGGCGCTTGAGCTGCCCTCCCAGGGTTGCCATGGCGGCGTCGGATACGAGCGCGAACGCGGCGCTCATCCGGGTGAACCGCGCGAGATAATCCCCCGCCGGCCCCGGAACGTCGGGTCGCGCGAAGCGGGAACCTGTGATCGCATGGGCGAGGCAGCGCAACACGTTGGAGGCGATGAATCCCATGTGGGCGAAGAACGCTCGGTCGAAACGGGCGAGATCCCGAGACGCGACCGATTCCATTTCCGTGCGCACGTAGGGATGGCACCGAATCGCGCCCTGCCCGAAGATGATCAGCGAGCGGGTGAGAATGTTCGCCCCCTCCACGGTGATCCCGATCGGAACCGCCATGTAGGCGTGCGCGAGCACATTTCTGGGTCCTCTCGAGATTCCCGCGCCGGCCTGGATGTCCATCGCCGCGTTGACGACCGTGCGCATTCCTTGGGTCAGGTACGCCTTCATGATCGCCGAGATCACCGCGGGCTTTTCCCCCGCGTCCACCGCCCCGGCGGTCAGGACCCGCGCGCCCGACATGATGTAGGTCATCCCCCCGATTCGCGCGAGCTGCTCTTCGATCCCCTCGAAACGGCCGATCGGAAGATCGAACTGCTCCCGGACGGTGCCGTAGGCGCCCGCGACCCGCGCCGAAAGCTGCGCCGCTCCGGTCGCAAGCCCCGGGAGCGAGAGCCCGCGACCCGCGGCGAGGTTCGCCATGAGCATCTGCCAGCCCTGCCCGACGCGCGCCCTGCCGCCTATGATGGCATCGAGCGGAACGAATACGTCCCTCCCGTACGTCGGTCCGTTCAAGAACGCCACGCCGAGCGGATCGTGGCGTTTCCCGATTTCGATGCCCGGGAGGTCCGGCGGTATGAGGGCGAGGGTGATGCCCAGATCTTCCTTGTCGCCGAGGAGATGGTCGGGATCGTAGAGGCGGAACGCCAGGCCGATCAGCGTCGTCACGGGGGCGAGCGTGATGTAGCGCTTCCGCCAGTTGAGCCGCATGCCGAGGACTTCCCTCCCCCGGTACTCCCCGCGGCATACAACTCCCCGGCTCTTCGTCGAGGCGGCGTCGCTTCCCGCTTCGGGTCCCGTGAGGGCGAAACACGGGATCTCTTCCGCCGTCGCGAGCCTCGGCAAGTAGTGCCTCTTCTGCTCCTCCGTCCCGTAGTGGAGGAGAAGCTCGGCGGGGCCGAGCGAGTTCGGCACCATGACGGTCACGGCCGCGGCGACGCTTCGGCTCGAGATCTTGGTGACCACCGCGGAATTCGCGAGAGCGGAGAAGCCGAGCCCGCCATACTCTTCGGGGATGATCATCCCGAAGAATTTCTTCTCCTTGATGAAACGCCATGCGTCCTGAGGAAGGTCATGCTCCTTCTCGACCCTCCACTCGTCGACCATGGCGCAAAGCTCCTCGACCGGCCCGTCGAGGAACGCTCGCTCGCGGGCGCTCAGGGGTTTGCATTGAAAATCGAGGAGCTTCTTCCAGTCCGGGCGACCGGAGAAAAGCTCGCCGTCCCACCAGACCGTTCCCGCTTCGAGCGCGATCCTCTCGGTGTCCCCCATCCGCGGGAGCGCCCTGGCCATGGCCTTCATGAGGAACGGCGTGAGGATGCGCCGCCGAATCGCGGGGACGGCAAAAACCGCGATCCAGGCGATCAGGACGAGCATGACGACGACAAAAACGGCCACTCGTGGGTCCCTCCCTAGGGCGGGGTAGAACTAACCTAAAGGTGCCTGGGCCAGCAAGGATAAGGATACGGAAGTTGGGTCAGGGCTTGCGAGCGCAGATCGTGGCCGCGATGCCGCCCAGATGCTCTTCGAGGGCGATATCGGCAAACCCGAGCTCGTTCATCAGCGCGATGAAGGCCCGCTGCCCTGGGTAGGCGCGGAGCGATTCCACGATGTGCGCGTAGGTCCCGGGGCGTCCGTGGAGGACCCATCCCCAGATCGAGCCGAACGCCAGGAGATATCCCAGCGCGGCCGAGCGGTACGCTCGGTTTTCGGGCAGACCAAAATCGAGGGTCAGGAATCGCCCCCCCGAACGAAGGAGGCGTAGGATCCCGGCGAGAAAGCCACGGAGGTCGGCCGGGTAGCGCAAGCCGTATCCGATCGTGACCGCGTCGAAGGAACCGTCGGCGAATGGAAGCCGGCCGAGATCCCCGCGCAGAAACCAAATTCCCGTGTCCCCGGAGCATTTCCGCCGGGCCCGGGCGAGCATGTCGGCGCTCAAATCGAGCCCGACGATCGGCCCACCGCACCCCGCCCGGCGGAGGAGAATCGGGAAGGCCGCGGTTCCGGTCGCGAGGTCGAGGACGCGCGCGCGTTCGCCAAGATCTCTCGCTTCCGCGGCGAGCCGCGCCTTCCAGCGGCCGTCCTGGCCGAAGGAGAGGACCCGCGTCAGAGCGTCGTAGCGGGGCGCGACTCGATGGAAGATCGCCTGGGCGTAGCGCGCCCTCTCGCCCGGGTCGGCCGGCCAGGGCTTCATCCAGGGGTCAGATCGCGAACCAGTAGGTGATCTTCGCGAGGACCTTGTTCTCGGGCTCAGTCCCGAAGAGACTGCCGAGCCGGATGTCGTTGGCGAACGTTCCCGGGGATCCGGCGTGGAAGCTCCGCTGGTCGAACGCGGAGCGGCCTTGCGTCCAGACGAGGTAGATCGTGCTCCCGGGCCGATACTCCCATCGATAGACCGCGTTCCAATTCACCGCCGTGAAGCTGAAGTCGTAGCTCCGGGGATCGACCCCGGGCTCCATGTAGTGGATGAAGTCGTAGGAGTCGGGCCGGATCAGCTCGCGGACTTCGCTGTAGTTCCCGACCGTGATGAACGGCTGCGCGTAGATCTCGAGCGATTTATTGCGGCTGAAGAGCAGGTTGGTCCGGAGGGTGAGGCTCGCCGTCTGCTGGTGGATTCGACCAAAGAGGTAGCTCAGCCCGCCGATCCCCTGGGCTCCGGGGTGTGACGCGACGTCCACCGTCGCGATGTACTGCGTGTCGTCCTTGCGGTTGTGGAACGACGCAACGAGGTCATGGTTCACGGCGCTGCTCTGGTTCCACTGCACCTCGATCTCGCCGTTCGTGTCGTGATTGAGCGATGTGTCGCGGTAATGGTTCCCGTCGAACCGGAACACGAACCCCTTCCGCGTGTCGGTCTTGAAGCCGGCCCAGCCGCCGTACGTCGCCGGCTCCCGCATGAGCGGCCCGCCGCGCGTCTCGTACCGGCGCGTCCCCTCGGTCTGGAAATTCGTCCCCCACCACACCTCGCGGTAGTCGCGCAGCTGCATCCAGCTGTTCACCTCGGCACCCATCCACTGCTTGTGCCCGCGGCCGTAGGACCAGACCTCCTGCCCGGTGTTGATGTCGTATCCCTTGCGTCCGCCGTAGAGAAAATTCTTCCAGAAGTTGAGGTTGTAGTTGCCCTGGTTCCAGGTCTTGCTCTTCCCTTCGGGATTGTAGATGTGGGTGACGAACCCGCTCATCCCCATCTCGTCTGGCGATTCGAGGAACCCGAGGTCGTTGATGTCGAGCGTCGCCGATTCCCATCGTCCGTTCACGCCGGCGCGCCAGTTGCCACCGACCTTCCGGAGGTCGAGGGAGCCGCCCGAGCCGTAGCTCTTCGCGCCGTTCACGGTCGAATCCCCCGCCGATCCCTCGGGATCGATGACCGAGGAGACCACGGAGCCCTGGATGTTGTAGACCCGGCCCTTGGAGAACAGGTCGAAGTCGACGCCGCTCGTGTACGCCTCGCGGGACGCGAAGTCCCCGAACGCGTCGCGATTCGCCGTGTTCACGGCGGCGGTCCCCATGACGTTGAAGCGCTGGAGGCCGCCGTTGAACTGCTTCCCGAAGCGGCCCACGAAATACCGGGAGAGCCGCTCCCCGTTCTTCAAGAGGTTGTGCGCCTGCCCGCGGCCGGTGACGTCGGTCGAGGCCACGAGCGCCGCGACCGTCACGTTGCCCGCGGCCTTCCCGGTCAGCTTGGCCGCGTAGCGAATGCGCGAATTGGGATCCCCGGTGCCGATCCTCCGCGAATAGAAGAGATTGAAATCGGGATGCTGGAAGAGGCGGCTCCCCTCGATGAAGAAGGGGCGCTTCTCGTCGAAGAACGTCTCGAACGGGGAGAGGTTGAGCACCGCCGGGTCGGCCTCGACCTGGCCGAAATCGGGCTGCACCGTCGCGTTCAGCGCGAGATCGGCGGTGACGCCATACTTGAGATCGGCCCCCACGTTTTCGAACTTGTCGATTCTCTCGTTCCCGATCTGCGGCGGATCGGTGGCCCTTCCGACCACGTAGGGCATGATCTCGAGCTGGCGCGGGGACGGCACCCCCTGGATCCCGGTGAGCTGCCCCCAGCGGCTGACAAAGCCTTTCGCGGCACGGTCCCAGGTCACCCACGCGGTGTCCTCGCCCCGGCCGTGCATGTAGCGGTAGACCTCGAGCCCCCAGGTCATGGACGCGGCCGTGCGATAGCGGATCGCGGAGAACGGGATGCGCATTTCCACGTACCAGCCGTCCTGATCTCGGAAGGTCTGGGCCTCCCAGACCGCGTCCCAATTGTCGTCCCGGTCCCCGTCATTGTACATGTAGCCGTCCAGGAGAACGCCGAGCGGGTTCACCTTGAAGTTGTACCCGGTCGTGTGGTCGAGGTAGGGGTCGATGTAGACGCTCACGATGTCGGAATTGCTGAAGCGGTCGCGCCGCGAGAGCCGCGCCGTGACCTTGGAGGGATCCTTCTCATGGCAGGCGACGCCGAAATAGATCGCGCCCTCGTCGTAGGCGACCTTGAAGACGGTCTCCTCGGAAGGGATCGTTCCACGGTCCGGCTCCCATACCTTGAAGCCGCTCCCCGCCTCGGCGTTCTCCCAGGCCGGATCGTCGAGGTGCCCATCGAGCTTGATGTGCTCCCCGGGCGCGAGATGATAGGCCTGGATCGAAGGCGTCGGCGTGACCCTCCCGTCCGCGGCGCTCGGGAAGACGACACCGTCGCCGCCCGGGAGGAACGCCTTGAAGGACGCATGGGCGGAGCCGGCGGCGAAAACGCACCATGAGCCGGTCAGGCTCGCGAGGAGCGCGTGCCGGAGCCCTCGGTCCCAACGTCTCATGGTGAACGAGCTGGAAAGCATGAGTCCCCTCTCCTCGACCGGGCTGGCTTTACCCACGCTTGGATAGATCAGGGGGGCTTAGGGTTTACGGAAGGCCCCATTGTGGCGTGACGACGCCCTTCCGTCAACGGCTTGTCCCTTCGTCTGTAGAGAGCAGATGATCTGTCCGCATTTTGGCATGTGATCTGTCCGCTTCCCTTGGAGGGGTGAGGCCGGGGACGCTTCGGGGCCAGAGAGGAGGCCCTGGGGATGATCCTGAAGCCAACCCCGCAGGAGCGGGGCGATGAAGGCGGCTGATCACGCCCCATCATGCCGAAAGGCATGTCACGGCCTGGTGCGAAGAAGGC